>CAZSOG010000870.1:0-2907 GCA_964607555.1 uncultured Pirellulaceae bacterium
CCGTCCGGTGCCTTGTTGTCGCTGCTTACGCGGGTTCCCAGATGGCATTTGGGGATCACGCCCAGCGAGTGCATCAACTGCCGCTTGTGTGAGGATTCGTGCCCTTATGGCGCCATCCACCCGCCGACCGTGGCCGAGCCGCGAACCGAGCGCGCGCGAGGGCGCCGCCGGCTGGGAGCCATGTTGTTGGCCACGCCGGCCGTGATTGGTCTGTTCGCCTGGTTCGGGTCCTGGTGGGCCGTCCCTTTGTCGCACATGCACCCGACCGTGCAGTTGGCCGAGCAGGTGCGTCTTGAGCAACTCGGCAAGATCACGGAGACGACGGACGCGAGTGATGCTTTCCGGAATACGGGCCGCCCGGTCACCGAGCTGTACGCGGAAGCGATCGGCGTACGCGACCGCTTCGTGACGCTCGGAATCTGGCTGGGGGGATGGGCCGGATTGGTGTTGAGCGTCAAGTTGATCCATCTTTCCATGCGTCGCCGTCGCGTCGACTATCATCCCGATCGATCGGGGTGCGTATCGTGCGGGCGCTGTATTCCCTATTGTCCGGTCGAATTGGTACGTATCGGCGTCATTGCGGATGTATCGGAAATGGTCGAGGAGACATCGGTGTGAAGGTAACCGTACGTTATCCGGCTGTTCTTGCCACCGCGCTGGTTGCCGGCGTGTTCGCGCTGATTGTCGGCCTGTTGTTAATCGTTGACTTTGTGTCGCGCGGGGAGTTGGAGCTGTTTGATTCGCCTCAATACGTGGCGTTAAAGCAACAGCTGGCTGAAGATGGCGGCAACGCGCAGGTGATCGAGCAGATTCGAACGCTCGATCTGCAGTTGCGCGAGGCCTATTTTCAGCGCCGCCAGTTCACTCGGTTTGGCGTCTATTTGCTTGTGGGCGGAATTGCCGTGGCGCTGATCTGCGCGCGTTGGGCGGCGTCCCTGCGGCCCAAGCTGCCGCACCCCCATCCACCGGACGAGGCAATTGATCTCGAGTCCGTCCAGCAGCGGTGGGGACGCTGGGCGGTCGCCGCGTTGGGCGTCTGCCTGGTCGTGACACTGTCGATTGTTTATCTTCGGACGCCGCGGCTCTTGACTGCGGATCTGGGGACCGAGATCAAACCTGGCGTGTCGAAGACATCCCTTGCCGGCGCCTCGGCATCCGTCGAGCAGCCGCGCGTGGACAAACCGATCCCAGCGCCGGCGCTCCCTTCCCATGCCGAATACCTCGTGCAATGGCCTCGATTTCGTGGCCCGACCGGATCGGCCGTGGCGGCAACGACCGACGTACCGGAGAAATGGGATGGCGAAACGGGCGACGGTATCTTATGGAAAACGCCCGTGCCGCTGCCCGGATTCAACTCGCCGGTCGTCTGGGAAAACCGCGTGTTCTTGTCCGGTGCGACCGATAAGAAGCAGGCGGTTTTCTGTTTCGATGCGGAGACGGGCAAGCAACTCTGGCAATACGACGTGCCGCCCATTGGTCCGCGTCCCGACGAGTTCGAAGTAAACGAAGAGACGGGCTATGCCGCGTCGACCATGGCGACCGACGGCGTGCGCGTTTACGCGATCTTTGCTTCCTGTGATCTCGTGGCACTTGATTTTCAAGGCAAACGTGTCTGGCAGAAAGGACTTGGCGTACCGAAAAACCCGTACGGTCACGCCAGTTCGCTGGCAACCTACAACGGCAATGTAATTGTGCAAGTGGACCAGGGAACAGCCAAGGATGATCTATCCAAACTGATGGCCCTGAACGGTGTGACCGGTGAACCGGTATGGGAAGTGGTGCGCAAAGTCCCGAGCAGCTGGTCGTCGCCGATCGTGGTTCAACACGACGACCAATGGATGGTCGTGACGTGCGCGAACCCCTGGGTCATTGCCTATGCGGCTGATGACGGCAAGGAGTTATGGCGAGTCAAGTGCCTCGAAGCGGACGTTGGCCCCTCGCCCACATACGCGGACGAGCAGGTTGTCGTCGCCAATGAATCAGGTGGTGTCACCGTGATTCGGGCGGGCGGCACGGGCGACGTCACGGAGACCAACGTGGTTTGGAAAACGGATATCGACGCGCCCGATATCTGCAGCCCGCTGGTCACGGAGAAGTTTGTCCTGCTGCTTCCCTATGGAGTTCTCGCCTGCTTCGACCGCAAGGGGGGTGAGGATCCGCTGTGGGAAGAGGATCTGGAAGCAGACATTACGTCGTCACCGAGCCTGGTCGGCAATCGAGTTTATGTGTTTTCCACCGAAGGCAAGGCATGGATCCTCGAACCAACGGCGGACGCGTGCAGGCGGGTCGCGGAGTGCAATATGGGCGAGCCATGCTACACGAGCCCGGCGTTTCGTCCCGGACGCATCTATATCCGAGGCAAGAACAACCTGATTTGTATCGGCGGGAAATAGCCCGAGGCGTGTAGCGCCAGAAGGCAGGAAGGGCAAGAAGGCAAGAAAACCGTGGGGAAGAAGATAGGATCGGGATTTCAATATGACGGCCCAAAAAATCCCCGGTCCGCTCGCGAAAAGTAGCCATTCACGACACTTTCTATCAAGGAACACTAATCTTCACTGATCAACACTAATGATACCGCCTTAGAAACGTTATGGGCGGAGATTTGATGATCTTGAGTCAAGTTTTTTGGTCGGGTCAAGTCGGTGGCGTTGTTAGGAATTAGGAGTTAGGAGATAGGAGTTAGGAAGAAAGTGGTTGAGTGGGGATGGTCCGGGTGCCGTTGAGAGAATACAGCGCTGTGCGCGGGTCTCCTGACCCCGCACGGAAGCGACCGAAGGTCTCCATCGCGCCGGCGTGCGTCAGTTGGTTGGAGGTGAAACCTCGTTAGATTCTTAGGCTGCAGGATGCGCGCACCGTGCGCGCATGTTTCAAAGCGAACAACGGGAGCGCCGCGGAACGAGGGCGTAC
>CAZSOG010000871.1:0-2906 GCA_964607555.1 uncultured Pirellulaceae bacterium
AGAAATGCCGCCTCATCTGGCCGATGCGACGTGACACGAAATGGGATCGCACCCTCCGTTCCTTGGACGGACGTGGACGTCCATCATACGTGTTGAAAACTACGTTTTGGGACGAGTTCCAATTTGTCTCAAGACCGTTACGCGCGAAGAACTTTTTGCAGAATATACACGTCCAGGTACTGGCCGAATTTCCAGCCGACCTCTTGGAGGACGCCGACCGTGTCGAACCCGGCGCTCCGGCAAAGCCGCAGGCTCGGTTCATTGCCGACCGTGATGCGCGCGAGAACCGTGTGGTAGCGTAACCGGGCGGCTGACTGCAGGATCGCTTCGAGCAACTGACGCCCGAGCCCCGCGCCCCGATGTGCCACGTCGACGTAGAGCGATGCTTCGACAGTCAGGCGATACGCTTCCCGGTCCGACCAGGGACTCAAGCATGTCCACCCGACCACCTGCGTATCTTTGCACGCGACCAGGATCGGATACTCCACGCCATGTGCCGCGAACCAGTCCGTTTGCTGTGCATCGGTCCGATCATCCACGTCAAATGTCGCGGTCGTATTGCGCACCGCCTCATTGTAGATCCGCGTGATCGTGGCTAGATCGGTCAACTGGGCGGGACGAATCTGGATCACCTTTGGCCTTCCTACACGCAACGAAGTGAATCCGTCCAAGTGACCGGCATCGGGTGCCGTCGTGAGACAAGGTCCCGACCCGCTCGGAAGGGATCATTGCTCGTCCCACTGCCCGATCGTCAATGGCGAACCGGTCCCCTGCCGCGCCGTGCGTCTGGATCGATCCGCAACGGCGTTCACTGAGCCATAGGATACGATTTATTGGCGATTCGGGAAGGAGTGGTCCGAAAAGACCGCGATTTCAGCCAGACCGATGTTCGGCGAGTTCGGTTTGACGTTGCCAACACGCACGCGCATCCACGTGATGGTTTTCGGCTCGAACGTCAACTCAACACCCTGTTGTGCATCGTCGGGGAGTGGCTTGGTCAACGTGATCTTGGAGCCGTCGCTGAACGTCAGCTCCGCGTCTTGAATCTGGTCCAGGTTGTTCGGACGATCGAATAGCCAGATTTCATGAATTGTCCGTGGTTGCCGCCACGTCATCTTGAGCCAGGCGCCGTCGGCCTCGCCGCGCGTGGCCCACTCTTGGTGAATATCGCCCGGGAACCCGCCAATGCGGCGATCGATCACACCCTTAATGTCGTAATCCGGATGGACAGAACTGGCGGTCACGGTGGCTTCGGGCGCGATGTTGTCAGGCGTTTGCAAGGGGTCGGGCCGACGTGATGGCGTTTCGCCGGGCGCGAGCAATCGCACTTGATGCAGAGACAGGCCATAACGGCCTCCCGGCGGATTGAACTTCAGCCGTACACCGTTCCAGCCGGGACTGAAATTGGCCGAAAAACAGAGCCACAGTGTTTTGCCATCAGCACTAATGAACTTCGACGGAAAATTCAAGAAGTATCCTTGTTCACCAAAGTGCGGCATGTATACGACCAGTTGCCATGGGCCGGTGATCTTGTCAGCGACGAGAATATATGAGTTCATCTTGGCTACCGTCGGCCAGCCATCCGTGACGCACATCAGGTATTTGTTCAGTGGGGCGTTGTAGGTAACCGTTGCACAACCCATGTTGTTGTTCCAGTCCAGCAGCGGTTTGATCCGGGCGAAATCGTTCGACCAGACCGGCTTGCCATGGCTATCATGACCGCAGAAAAACTCATAGGCACGCACATCGTTGATCGTCTGTTCGCTTGGTGTCACGCGCGCCAAATATACTTGGTCGGCCGTGATCCAGCTCAGATTCGCATACCGTGGATGGGGATCGTTTTGCGCAGCTCCCATCCCAACCAGATAGGCCTTGCCATCGGGCGAATGTTCCATATTTCGGCCGAAATCGACAAAGTGAGGTGCCCCCATCTTGACCGGGCCCATAAGATGTTCGGGCTCCGGAAACAGTGGCTTGCCGGGTGATAGAGGCGACGGTGTCCATGTCTTTCCGTGGTCCTTCGAAATGCGAAAGCCCGGCATCGGCCCAAGAACGGGCCAGTTGTAGACCATGCCGTCGTGCTCGACGCGGCCGGCGGGACCCAGACAGTAGGTGCCGTAGTACCAGACGCCGTTGTAGACCAGGCTCCCGCACGGGTAACGGCCCTGGTACGGATCCGGCGCGGCCGGTTGCGGCGGCGACGTGTTCTTGATCACCAGATGCAGCGGATCATCACCGATCATCACCGCATTGCCGGTTGTCGCCCGACTACCCCCGGAACCACTGCGGACGCCCGCGGTCACGCCATCGGTCCACGGAGAGTACAGCATGCCATTAGCCGCCCATGACGGATACCAGGTGTCGCCGCAGTGATAATCACTGTGCGTGCCCGTGAACCAGATCCCGTTCCACTCGCGCGCCTGCGGAAACGGACAATGCACCGGCGGCTGCGATCGCCAAAGAACGCCCTCGGTCGGGGCGCTCACGATCCGCTGTTCATCCGCGCTTAACCACGTCGCGATGACTGCAACTTGCAACACACCGCTCAACAACCCAATGACGCGTCTCATGGCATGTGTTTCCATGGATTGGGAGAAGGATTGGGAGAAGCCCGTATCGGCCCGTTCCGTGCGACCGGCGGCGCTGCGCCGGTTTTGAACGGCGGCGTCAGATGAATTCTCACCAGCACTACCGGTCATTTACGGTCGTCAATTATGACGCACACCACTGGTCTGTTGCAAGGACGCGACACGGGTTTTCCCGTGCGTTGGCTGATTCTGCTTCGAGTTCCGCGGCGCGTGCCTCGAACACTTGGACGGCTGCCACTCAGCGTTGATCCGAGACCGGCTTCCTAACCCGGATGATTCATGAAGTTCGTCGCGAGGGGCCGTAAGTCGAGACAGATG
>CAZSOG010000872.1:0-2887 GCA_964607555.1 uncultured Pirellulaceae bacterium
ATTCCGCTCATGATCGAGCCTCAACCCAAGATGATAAAAGCAAATACGCCGACGCTGGCAAGTACTTGCCAGAACGTGATGGCAGCCAACCGCGACCGAGTATCGGCCCCACCCCGCCGCCACGCCGGCGGCCACGCCAATACGAACAGTCCGGCGAGCATCCATCCCAGCAAGATCCATCGAACAAGAATCAACGTGTGCGCCGTGTCACGAATATCAGGGAGCTGGATGGGCAAATCAAGCTGCGGATAGCGTGCGTTAAGACCTTCTAAGTCCGCGTTGGAAAACAACGCATCCAGAAACTCGCCGGCGAATGCCGATCGTCCGTCAAGCTCCTTGAGTCGCAGCTCGGCCATCCGCAACTGGCGGGCAACCGTCTGTACCGTCGCGTCCCCGGCCGTGGCCCAACGCATCATGCGTTTTTGTTCCGCCGTCGCGTCCTCCGAGAATCGATCCAACTCCCGTTGCAGCTGCGTAACGGACCTGCCCGTTGGGGCCCCGCCTTGGGCCGTCGCCGGCTGCCCCAGCTCGGCCAACCGCGCCCGACAATAATCGCGCAACACCGGTAGGAACTCCAGCTCCTGGCGAATCGACACCTGCTCGGCTCGATACTGCGTCTCGGCGGCCGCGCGGCCGCCAGCCCGTGGCTGGATTTCATAAGCAAACAGCATCAAGTCCGCCCGACGGCGATCCAAGTCACTTTCCCATAAACCGACTTGATGCTCGGTCCAAGTCACCAGGTGCCGTTGCAGCTGCTCCGCCAAAGGCGGCTTGGACCCACCCGAGACGTCCTGGCCCGTATCGAGCGAATCGAGTCCCGAGTTCGCTGCCGAATCAAGTTCCTTCAGGCGTTGACGAACCGCGCGCAGATAATTCAGATCAGCGCTGTCGAACACGCGCGTGCGATACCGCGCGAGTGTCAATCCGGAGTTAACATATGTGCGACACTCCCAAACGCCCGCCCCGAATGCGACTAAGGCAAGACCGAGCGTCATGGCCATCCAGATCCGCGCCGACCCGGCTTGATCGTGCCGCAAACGAACCCGGACAAGCCACGTGGCACCAAGCGATCCTAGCAGGAGCAGGGTAACCAACCAACGCACCATACGCGCCGTCGGCACCGAATACCATGCCAATCCCAGCCCCGCATACGATGCGATGCGCGGTACCCGGTAGATCAGCAAGAGGGTCATTACCAAGATAGCAAACGCCACGGACAGCATCGACAGTCCCGTCAGACCGGCCGCGTAACGGCCGTTCCCATTACCAACTTCGGGTTTATCCGCTGCTGCTCGCGTCATGGCCGTTCATCATTCTTTCTAGGTCGCCACGCCTGGCGTGATCGCCAGGAACCAATGGCTCGTGATCGAGTATAGCAACGCGGCCATCACGACGGGAATCACGGCGCCAACGATAATAAGAATGGTCCGCGCACGCGGCCGTGCCCACATGCGCGAACGCGCCTTCGGTTCCCGTTGAGTGACATGCTGACATCTCAGAAGGAGGCCGGCAACCGCCAGCTCATACGCTGCCAATGTCACGCAGACGCCGCCAAGCCATACCGCATGCGCGTCCGGCGTCATCGGCCAAGACAACCCTATTCGAATCAGCGGCAACGCCACGATCCAGCCGGCCAGCCGGCTCCCAATCGGCAAGAACCAGGATGCCACGACCAGGCAATAGCCCGTCCAGATCCCAGCGCATCCTGCCGCGAACAGCCGGACTCCGGAATCATTCGCTGTTTCGAGATCGCCCGCGGATACGCGCCGGCCGGTACGTCCCAACCAAATTGGCAAAAGCCCGAACAGGCACGCGTGCGTCATGAGCAATTGCCACACAAATGTCATTCGCGTCGTGTCCATGTTGGACTCACCACCGACAACCAGGTCCGACGTGGCGATCCAGAGGCCGGCCATCGGATAATGTCGCTGCCACAAAAAGACGCCGACCAAGCCCAACACCAAGATAGACCATACAGCAGCCGAGCGTATCAACCGTGTCGCAAGCCGATCGATAGCGCGTGTCAGTATCCAGGCGAACAGCCGCGGCACGACGCGCAGCCCTTCCCGCCACATCCGGCCTGGCTGCACGGCCGCCGCACGCGCCGGTGAAGCCGGTGAATTGGACGGCGTTCGCTGACGCCGTTGTTTGCGATTACTCATCGTTAAACGGATCCTTGGGGAGCCGGCGGACATAGGCAACCAGAGACCAGATGTCCGCATCGCTTAGTTCCACGGCAATGCTCGGCATCGTCGTGCCCGCGATGCCGTTCTTCATGTGCCGAAACTGAGAATCCAACTCATCCCCGCCACGAAAGACACCTTCGCGAAGGTCGCGCGGACGCACCTTGCGTGGTGGCAGGGCCCCCAACGCCCGATAATCTCGCAACGCGCGTGGATTTGTCGGATCAAGCTCTTTCGCCCACTCGTCATAGTCGTCGGTCTGACCATCCCCGAGCGCCGTGTTCCCATGACATTCCGCACAATTGGTCAATGTCGAGAAAAAAAGTTGCCGCCCGCGCGCCACATTCACCGGACTCTCCCAATCCACATCCGGCGTCGGCACCGGCGTGACTTGCGCGTCGGCGTCCATCCACTTCCGCGCGATTTGGTCGGCCACGTCCACCCAGGGATCCAGCTCCTCCTCGAACCGATCCGGATTCTGCTCCTGCAACCGCCACGGCACCAGCCGCTCACCTTCATCCAACTCCAGCGCGACGATCGTAATCAACTCCCGCTCAAATAACCCTCGGATGCTCAAGTACGAAACGTATTGCACCAACGCGTCACGCCGTGCCGGCGCGAGCTGCTTGAATGACGGCATTCCGGTGCCCGGGATGCCGCGATCGATAATGGCATGGAGGTCCTGGCTCGTCGGTGGTATCGTC
>CAZSOG010000873.1:0-2885 GCA_964607555.1 uncultured Pirellulaceae bacterium
GCCGGGGTATGCGTTTGGGACGGGGTTGCGGTCCGTTCGGAGAACAGACCTACCTTTGCCGCCCACCTGGATGTCGGACGGCGCCGCGAATCGCTTTTTGGGCGGTATAGGTGGAGCGGCTCTCCGAGCCGTGACCGCCTGGGGATCTGTCAGTTGGTTGGTGGTGCAGCCTCGCTGGATTCTTAGGAGGTGGAATGCGCGCACCGCGCGGGTTGGTCCCGTGACCTTACGCTGTGAACCGTGCAATCTCCAACTTTGCGAGCCTCCCGCGCTGGGCGATCGGGTTCGCACATCGGCGGTTTGATTTACAGATTTGTGGAGGTCATGTTGACAAGTTCAGTCGCAACGTATGGTGACGTTTACCCGAGTTTGACTTATGACGATGCACCGGCGGCCGTCGATTGGCTCTGTCGCGCATTTGGTTTTACTCGGCGGCTCGTCGTGCCCGGTCCAGACGCAACGATCAGGCATTCCAAACTGAGTTTCGGGGCCGCCGTCATCATGGTCTCTTCGCCGCGGCCAGAGGTGGCCCGCGTGGGTCCGCGAAACTTGCGGCAACTCAGCCAATCGGTGTGCATTCACGTTGACGATGTCGATGCGCATTACGTCCCGGCAACGGCCGCGGGTGCCGTGATTCTACACGAACTCCGGGACGAAGAATCTGGCGCGCGGGGTTACATGACCGAGGATCTTGAAGGACATGTGTGGTACTTTGGCACATATCGACCTGGATTGCACTGGGGTAATGTGGCGCCGGAAAAGGACGCGGATGCATGATCGTGAAGGGCGGCTGTGACTGGCTTCGGTTTATGATACGCGCAGCGTGTCCCGGTTCCGGGCGTAGAGGGAGGCGTCCGCTGTAGCTGGGCGACTGACGCACTATAGGCAGTCCTGGCGGCTTAGAGTTTTTGTAGCCGTTCACGACACTTGCTATCAAGGAACACTAACCTTCACTGATCAACACTAATGATACCGCCCTGGAAAGTCTGCAACACTCAACATACATCCGGCAGGTCGTAGAAAAGCCGAAGGCATTTCAAGATGAGGTTTTCCGATATTAGCGAGAATTAGCGTCGATTAGTGTTCTTTTTCTTCCGGTCAGTGAACGGTTCCGAGCCTTAATACAGCCCAGGCCCAGGACGCATCCTGGCCGGCTTCAACGGGAGATGGGCATATGAGCACACGCGTTGCACGGCTCGTCGGATCGTATCATGGCGGGGGTCCACGGGCGGGATCGGATCCTTGGCATCGATCGTTGGCCGGGACATGGTTCCTGCTCCTTTGCTGCATGGCGGCCAACGGGGTGACTGCCGAGATCAAGTTGCTGAAGACGCGGCCCGATGATGTCTACGGTGTTCCGCGACCCGCTTTTGATCAGCGTGCCGTGCCGTTAAGGACCAGTTTCTATATGGAGCTGGCCGTTACCGGCGGGGCCGATCATGACGTGGTTCTTGGCAAATCCGTCACCGTGACGCTACAGCCGGCCGGACACGCGGCGTCCTTGATCCTTGGGAAAGACGTTCGGTTCGCGCCCGGATACCGCGGTTTTGTCCGTACCGGCACCGATCGGCGACAGGCTCAAAAACTGCTCGTATATATCGATTCAGATCGCGCGCTGCGCCCGGCAACCGTTCACACCATCCAAGTAACAGCCCGGTCACGCAGTGGTGCCGAATTACCAACGCGTGCCGGGAGGTGGCAATTCACGACCGCGGCGCGGCCGGCGACGTTCCCCGTTAAGTTCGCGGTGCGTCTGGATTCTCCGGCGGTACGTTGGCACGGCGGGTTCTTCACCGGATTCTGCGGTGTGACCTTCTGCGGTAACAGCGCGAACCGAATACCCACGTTTCAGTTGATGGATGAGGTCCGCCGGACGGCGCCGAGGGCGTGGAGTCTGCAGCGTGATTTCTGGCTGACCGGAATGGAACATCAGCCGAAACTGCTGGCGATCTTGCCAAACATCGTGCGCGAGCGGGAAACACGGCATATCACCAACATCGACCGACAGGCGGCCGGGATCGTGCTCACGGTGGAAGACTTCTTCGGACACCCGCAGTATGGAATTCCGAGTGGCCGACCGCCGAGCGGCGACTACCATGTTGGCGACGAAGTCCTTATCGCGGATGGCGTACACGACGCGCGCGCCAAAGTGCAGGCAGTGGACGACGCGGCAAGAACCGTGACCGTGACCAATTTCGCCACACCGGACGGCGGCTGGAAAATTGCTTACTCCGGTTTGCTGCCGAAAAAGGAGAACTCCGACGCGCCCGGCCTGTTTCCCCGCGGCGGGACCTATTTACGCAAGTTCTCTCCCTGTGGCACGCCCGCCTACTACTGGGGGCGGCTCGATCACGAGTGGGATCTCGCGCACCGCCGTTTTGGTCGCCGGCTGATCGTCAATTTCACCGACGCTCCCGGCGACCTGTCGATCGACGGTCGCAACTGGACGACGGCGAAGGATTACGTGCAACTGCACGAAGTCGTCCGGACTATTTCCGGTCACATCATCGATCGTTATGGCGAAGCGACTCTGCGTTTTCCATGGAGCGTGTTCAACGAACCGAACCTTGGCCGCCTCTTCTGGCGCAGTGATTGGACCGAGCTCCAGAAGTTCTACGACTACACGACCGACGCGATTCTGCGGGCTTTCGAGGATCGCGGGTTCGACTCCCGCAGGGTATTCATCGGTGGATTGGAACTAGCCGGCGCGTTCGCCAGCGAGAATCGGCTGCGCCAGTTCCTGGCGCACTGCGCGCCGGGCGCGGCCGCGCCGGGAGCCCTGCCGCCGAACGCCGCCTATGCCGACCCGCGTCTCGATGGTAAACGTTCCGCTCGGGTTGAAAAGCTGTGCCGAGCGCATGCGGGACAGGGAGCACCGTGCGATT
>CAZSOG010000874.1:0-2884 GCA_964607555.1 uncultured Pirellulaceae bacterium
CGACCGTCTTCCGGCCCCCACCCAGTTTATCTGGGTGGAGCCAGTGATTTTGCACTACCGCAGCGTCCGTAACTCGACCGTCTTCCGGCCCCCACCCAGTTTATCTGGGTGGAGCCAGTGATTTTGCACGTTGCGGTAGTGCAGAATCACGCGCTCCACCCACACAAGGTGGGCGGGGGCGTAAATCCCTCGATTGGAGTGACTTGCGCACTCACGGCTGAAGGCCGTGATCGGCTACCAAAAAACAGATCCGAACCGCTGCAGCTTCTCAGTGCATCGCACCGCAGCACGGTAATTGCGCTGGGCTGGAGAGACCCAATTCCGTGCTCGACACGGCCCACACCTGCTACCATGGCAGACATTGCACACGCTTTCGCAAGAGCTAGCACATCTTGTGCCGAATAGTGTTATGCCGGTCCCTTTTCTTTACAAGATACACGGCGAACAGTCACCGAGTGGCGTTCTCATTCCGGAGTTTGAACTGATGAAAACGATGCTTGCTTTCCTCTTGTTTTTGGGTATTCCCGCAGTGCTGGTGGCGGGAGCGGCGCCGGCTGATTGGGAGAACCCGGCCGTGACGGCGATCAACAAGGAACCGCCGCACGCGATGTTGCTTCCGTTTGCCTCCCGCGAACAAGCCGTGCAACCGAAGCCGAAAACGCCGTTTTTCAAGAGCCTCAACGGCAGATGGAAATTCAACTGGGTATCACGACCGGACGCGCGTCCAGGGAATTTTTTCCGCCGGGATTTGAAAGTCCGCGCGGCATACCAACGCGATCACGCCGGAAGACAGAAAACAAGGTCTGACCCCAACAGCTCCACAATTCGCCTGTGCTCACGTATTGACAATATGTTCCGCAGACGAATTGCCCTTTTCCTTGCATCTGTCTCGACTTACGGCCCCTCGCGACGAACTTCATGAATAATCCGGGCTAATCATTGCTCCGCGTTGCCAGCAGCCGCGCGCACAACGCCAGCTTCTTCCGCGCGTCGTCCAGGTCGCGGAGTTCGCGGGGGAAGTAGGCCGCCAGGCCCTTGCTCGTCACCACGGTGGCCAGGGCGTTTACCTGCTGCCCGAGCGCCGGGAGCGCGTCAGCCGGCGTCGCCGACTTCGCGGCGGTTTCTACCGACGCGAGCAACGTCTGCACCTGTTGTTCATATCCGGTGCTGAGCGTCTGCGTCTGGACCGCCGCCGAGTCCTCCTCCTCGAAGCCGGGGGCAGCCAGCAGATTGCGTGCGGTCCCGCTGCCGCTGAACAGTGACAGGTCGTCGAACCACGCGGCGCCCTTTGGCTGGTGGAATTCCAGCAGTACCATGGCCGTCTTCACTGGCCGGGTGGGCTCCACGCGGATGCGTTTCTGCTCCCAATCGTGGGTGCCGGGCGAGAATCGCACGGTCCGCACCTCGGGCCACTGGCCGTCCTGGTAGTCCAGGTAGAGGTGCATGCAGTAGGCATGGTCTCCGGCGAGCGCCCGGTGATGCGGTCGAGGCCGGCCTCGCGCCGCTTCACTTCCTTCACTTTGCCCTCGGCGTTGCCGGCCGATGCGGCAGACGCCGCACCGGTCGGGCCGGTAGGTGCCGCGGCCGATGCCAGCTTCGCGGCGGGGTCCAACTGGCGACCGGCGCGTTGGAGGGCGCGGGAGATCGGCACCAACTTGCGCAGCACCCAACGCTGGTGGTTATACACGTCCGGCCGCGAGCAGTACGCCGAGTAGCGCGCCCCGGCGGCCGTACCGCCGTTGGTATAGCCGAAGAAAACAATGCCGTTCGGCAGCTTGTTCTTCAGGTAGGCGTCTAGCTGGCCGCCGGAGAGGTGCTGTGTGGTGAACTCGCCCAGGATGCCGTGCAGGCCCTTAGCGCGCGCCCGGCGGGCGTAGTTGATCGAGAACGGGAAGCCCTCGTTGCCGAAGAAGTCGATGTACGAGAGGTACTTGTCCGGGCAGCCGTTGGCGGCGATCCCCAGGCCGCGGGCGTTGAGCCGGCGCGCTAGCGTCTCCAGGAACTCCCGGGGCACTTTGCCGGCGTTGTCCAAGCCGATGCCGCCGTGGGTGATGCCGTCCTTGTCGAACCCCCGCATGTACTTAGCGATCACGGCCTTTACCAGGTCGTTCTCGGACGACAGATCCATGCTGCCGTAGACGTCGCCGTAGGCACCCTTGGGATTGTAATGCACGCTGGCGTACTTCGAGAGGCCCTGCACGCCATAGACGTGCTCCATCCATGCGTCGAACGCCAGCTTCGCCGCTTCGTCCTTGTCGGGCATCTGGCTGAAATCATACCCGGAGCCCTTCAGCGACGTCTCGGCGTATTATAGCAAAGCGTCACACAACATGGGCGGAGAACGGCTGCAAAACGGAAGCAGACGCCGTCTTGTCCACTGGCGCGCAGTTAGAATAGCACGGGCGTGGTCGGGGTGGCACTGGCTGTGCCAGTGTGAAGCGGAGCCAAACTCCCCGCGCGCGAATCGACGCACTATCTCCTTCTTCCGCATCTTATCGAGCAGTCCGCCGGAGATGTCATTGACGTAACTATGTCGCAACAAAAAAGGCCGAGTCGCCTCGGCCTTGGGGAGTGGGGTTGGGGAAAGTTACTTGGCTGCTTTCTTGCCTTTGGTGCGTTTGACCCGTTTGAATGTGTAGATTGGGCTTGGGCCCTCCACATCTCCACCGGTACGTTCCACCGCTTGCCACGTTAGTGTGTCCTTGTCCGTCTTCTTTATCACATTTTTCGACGACGATTGTGTGCCCTTGGCATCAACGTCTTCGTGCGTTGTTTGTCCATAATGAGACAAGCCGGACGCCAGTGTCTGTCAGGACACCAACGCCCGGCTTGCTTGCCGCCAGGGTGAAGTTCGATTCCGCTACCGCTTGGCCAGCAGGTTGCC
>CAZSOG010000875.1:0-2880 GCA_964607555.1 uncultured Pirellulaceae bacterium
GGGAGAGGGTTGGGGTGAGGGGCTCTGAGTTGTGTTTGATTCACACACTCAATGCACAACTCGGAGAGCTATGCCGCTGGGAGATGCGTTGCACAGCGACCCGGACCTTCACTTCGTTGAGGTTCGGCGTCCCCACACGTGCCCAGGGCGGCGACGACCGCGCCGCGTTGGATCTCCTGGCCGGGCTCGATGAACAGCTCGGAAACGATCACCGTTTCGTCGGATGGCCCGGAGCCGATGGCTTCGATGGACGCGAAGCCGGTCTCTTCCCGCGTCGGCTCGATCCACGACAATTCAAAATCGAGCAATTCGGCGGCCGCGGCCATGACGCGTTTGAATGACGGCAGGACCTCGATCTGATTCGCGAAGTTACAAGGTACATGCGTATCGGGGCGCGTCACGCGGCGCACCGCGACCGGGACGCGTGTCTTTTCGGAGATGGTGGCGACCACTTCCGCGCCGACTCCACATGAGTGATTGTCTTCGTGGACAACGACCAATCGTGCGGTATGTTCGGCCGACGCGAGCACCGTTCGTTCATCCCAGGGTGACAAGGACCGGAGATCCAACACCTCGGCGTCGACCCCCGCTTGTTCCAAGGCGTCGGCAGCGTGGCGGCAAAGACGAACCGTGTTGCCCCAGCACACAAAAGTGATGTCGCGTCCCGAGCGGACCTTGCGGGCCGTGCCGATCGGCACGAACTGGTTCTCCACGTCGCGTGGCGTGGTTTGTTCTGGATCGTTCAAGCATGCTTTCGGGTAGAAGAACAACGTGGGTCGCTCGGAACGAAACGCCGCGTTCAACAGGCCCGCGGCGTCGGCGGCCGTGGATGGCATGAATACGTCAATACCCGGCGTGTGCACGGCGAGCGATTCAAGCGAATGCGAATGGAATGGACCCAAACCCGGTCGATACGCGCCGCACGGTACCATGACGATGACCGGTGCTTTCCATTTACCGTCAGTGCGCCAATGCATACTGCCCAGTTCCGTGGCAATCTGGTTGTACGCCAGGGGCAAGAAGTCGGCAAACTGGAGGAACGCCACCGGTCTGCGTCCGGCCAGCGCCTGCCCGATACTCGTTCCCAGAATCGTGGATTCGGACAACGGTGCGTTGCGAACTCGGCCTGGATACTGGGTGCTGAGCCCCTTGGTCACGCCAAATACGTCCCCTTTGGGGTCCTCGATGTCCTCGCCCACGAGGACGACATCTGGATTGGCCGCCATCTGGTGCCGCAGTACCTCGCGCATGGCGTCCTTCATGGTCAGGCCAGGTCCGTCCGCGATGCCGCGTCGTTCGCGCGACGGGTGCGTCAGTTCGATTTGGATTGGGGCCTTGGCGGTCAAGGCCGGTGCGGGATCGGGGCCGGCAAATGACGCCGATTCCGCCCGACCAAGCTCGGCCTGCACTGCGACGCGGATCCGCTCCAATTGTCCCGCGCCGATCCCCGAAGAGAGGAGATACCTTTCGAAATTGAATATCGGATCGCTCGTTTCCGCGGCACGGTGGATGTCGTCCGCGTCCCGATAGACCGTCTGGTCATCGGCGTTGGTGTGATCATCAAGCCGCTCCACGTCGAACACGACCACTTGTGGCTGTCGATCGCGACGTATACTCGTCACGACCTCGCCCAGCTTGCTCCCAGCCGTCACGACATGACGACCATCCACGCGATGGATCGGCATGCCGTAGAATGAATCCGCTTCGGCCTCGGGTCGCGAGTAAAACGTCTTGCCACGCGTGGTCGTGGAGATGGCCCAGTGGTTGTCATGCACGAGGAACAGGACCGGTAGTTGCAGCCGTACGGCTTCGGCGCACGCCTCGAGGAATTCGCCTTCCTGAGTCGCGCCTTCTCCCATGCTGCAAAGTACCAGCGGTCGGGACGTGTAGTCCTTGATCGTCATCGCCACGCCGACCGATTGCAGGGCCGCGTTGCCAACCGGTCCCGTCAGACTCATGATCTTCAGTCGCCGATCGCTCATGTGGGCAGACATCTGTCGACCGCGGGAATGCGATTGGCGTTTGCAAAACAGACTGTCGAAGAAACTGCGGGGCGTGATCCCGCGCGCAATCATCAGCGCCTTGTCACGGTAGTGGCAATGTAACCAGTCGTCTTCATGCAAATGGAACGATAACGCGGCCGACCCCTCGTGGCCCTTGCCGGAAACATGGAAAAAGGCCTCGCCCCGGTTGGTCAACTCGCGTTCAAGCTGATCAATTTGGCGGGCCGTCACCATCGCTCGATATAGGTCCAGCAGCTGCTTTGGGTCCATCTCTCGCGCGCCTTACTCAGCACGATCTCGCCCCCGTGACACCTTAGAAACCTATCCAGGCATTCGTGGCAAGAACATCGTGGTGGAATGCTCTCTCTCAACTCACAAGACGGTATAACTCGCGGAATCCGACAACGGTCGCATCGCGCCCGCGCGAGCAAACGAGTGTGGATCCGTCCCCAAATCAGAGCCGTCTCGCCTCAAACGAAACAAGATGGCCCGTAGTTTCCCGTGTGCCGCAAGGTGGTTACCGACCGGAAGAACGGTCAGGAAGAGAAGCGTGATCTGCCCTGAGCTCCTTCCCTGGAGTCCCTCGGCAACCGGATCAACCTTGTCCGCATACAGGTTATCGGCAGTCTCGACTGGTTGCTCGGCCAAGATGATCGCCGAAACGGCCAAAGTTTTCCATACCATTCTTCACGTATCGACAAACACGGGAAAACTGAGTGGCATAGGGGGAATAGGGGGAGTTGTTTTTGGAATGTGGATAATCGAAGAAGTCTAGGCGGTTGGCACAAGGCGGATACCGCAGGGTGGCCTTGGGCCGAATTGCTAGGCGAGCACGGTCTTGCCTGGTTGGCCGGGTGTCTCGCGGACATAGCGGGGC
>CAZSOG010000876.1:0-2870 GCA_964607555.1 uncultured Pirellulaceae bacterium
GTCTGGATCGCCAATATCCGTTATCAACAACCTTAGGCTCTGTTTTATAATGTCATTTTCGGTATCTCCGCCGTCGCCAGACTGCGGGTAACTACATACCCTGGAGGGAACATACGCATGACCATCCAACGACACACGCGGCAGAAGCGGTTGCAACTGGCGGCCCTGGCCGTGCTGTGCTTTCTATCTTCACGGGCGTGGTCCGCCGAAAACGTGGTCGTCGAGTGGCGGTTCGACTCGCAGGACGCGTCGCGGGGCTGGGTTGCCAACGGACACATTCGCGATGTGGAAGTATCCGGCGGGGCGCTGTACGGCGAGACCACGGATTGGGATCCGATGCTGTTGGGCCCCACGTTCGCAATCCCGGCGACGCCAACTCAGCGTGTGGAAATCAAGTTGCGGACTCCCCACGGTGGCCGAGGGCAACTGTTCTGGACACAGACGCTCGAGGGCCGCTATGGCGGCTTCAGCCAACAGAAGGCTTGCGATTTCGTGACGCGCTCGGACGACGCGTTCCAAGTGGTTCGGATCGACCCGTTCTGGCACGCCGCTGGCAAGATTGTCCGCCTGCGCCTCGATCTGCCCGCCACCGGGAAGTTCGCGGTGGCGTGGGTTCGCATCGTCGACGCGGGGAGTCTGGCAAGCACGGACTCACGCGCGTGGCGTTTTGCATCGGATGCACAAGGCTGGCAGCCCTGGCAGGATATTTCCAGGCCGGTTGTCAAGGCGGGGCGTCTTCAGGTGACAGCTAATGGAAAATCGCCGACGCTGATCAGTCCGCGGCTGTCGATCACGGCCCGCGAGAATCCGTTCGTCTCCCTTCGCATGGCGACGCAACGTGGATCGAGTGGCCGCGTGTTTTGCGTTTCCAATACCCAATTTGGTCGGGCGGACATCTCGTTCCCGTTGCGGTCCGACGGGCAATTCCATTCGTACAACATCAACGTCGGGCAGTTGGGCCATTGGCGGGATCAGATCATCCTGCTGGGGGTTCAGCCCACCAACGTGGAAGGTGCGGAGGTGTCCATCGAATCGATCGAGATCGGCGCCGCGCCGCGCGGACCCGCGGAAGTGGAGGTCGGCTATTTCGGGCCCGCGGAGGGGATCAACCGTACCGGTCGGCCGGCCGAGGTCACGTTGTCGTCGCGGAATCTGGGAGGCGACGCGGTCTTGAACCTGGCCGCCACTCTGACGACATCCGACGGCGTGCGCACGATCGGTCCGACACAGCAGACGATCGCAAGGCTCACGCATTGGCTTCCGAAAACGGTTTCCTGGCAAGTGGAGGCGTCGCGGTCGCAGCGTGCTCAGGTGGCTGTGAAGCTCGAAGGCCGGAACATGCGGCCGATTTCGGCCACGGCGGCGATTGCATTCACGCCCGCGCCGCGCGTCTCGCCGACGGCGTACATTCCCGAGCCGCGGCCGGTACGATTTGCCGCGACCCATGCCGACTACCGACTGGCAGTTCAACACGGCCGGCGACTTCGCCGGCTGGAGGCCCAACGGTTGCCTGAAAGCGGCCGTTCGTGGTGGCTTGCTGACTGGTGAAGCCACGGGCCGCGATCCGATCCTCTATGGTCCCGGAGTCGAGATTGAAGCCGACGGCGTACAGCACCTGGTGATTCGCATGCGGTGCAACACCGCCGACTTTGCGCAGTTGTTCTGGTCCACCGCGACGTCCAGTCAGAGCCAGGGAAACAGCGTTCGGTTCCCAGTCATCGGTGACGGAAAGTTCCACGACTATGAGGTGGACATGAGCCAGTCGCCCCAATGGCGTGGCCTGATCACATCGCTCCGCTTCGACCCGTTGACCAAACAGGGCGCCAAGTTCTCCGTGGACTTCATTCAGTTCCGGTAGCCAAACAGACAAAGGTGACAACCCCTTTTCGTTATGGTAGAAAACGGCATGGTGTATACGAGCGCACCGAAGACTCCGGGACCTAAGATAACCACTGCACGTTGATGACGAAGGAACTCGGCTATGAACCGGATGCTTGTCGAGAGCCTCCTCGCGCCTATCCAACCTCGTATTTCCTTGGGTAGGCACCGCCGCAGTTTCGAAAGGCACACGAAAGGTACACTGTGACGCTTCTTACAATGCTGACTCGCCGCTGGTTACTGATCTTTGTGTGGGTGTTGGCCGCCTGGTTGATGCCGATCGCTGCGCGCGTCCATGCGGCTGAATCGCGGCGGCCGAACTTGGTGTTCGTCTTTAGTGACCAGCATTCCGCCGATATGTTGGGCTGCTACGGGAACCGGGACCTGATCACGCCGAATTTCGATCGGCTGGCTGCTCAGGGAGTGCGGTTTACCCACTGCATCTCGAACTCCCCGGTCTGCACGCCCTACCGCGGAATGTTGATGAGCGGCCAGCATCCGCTGCATTGTGGAGCGCTCCAGAATGACCTGCAGATTCTTCCGGGGCACGGCAAGTACTTTGGCGAGGTGCTCCGCGACGCGGGTTACCATGTGGGCTACTTCGGCAAGTGGCATCTTTACGGCGGAGACCGCCAACGACCGGTTCCCGCCGGCCCGTTTCGCTACGGGTTTGATCACGAGTTCTTAACCAACAACTGCACCTTACGATTCGACGCGAAATACGCGTATTATTGGGACGCCAACGGCCAGCGCAAGTTCTATGGCGACTGGGAGCCTTATGCGCAGACGCGGCAGGCGCTGAGCTTTATCGATCAGCACTCCGAGCAACCTTTTGCCTTGTTTCTGTCCTGGCACCCCCCGCACAACTGGGCACGTCTGCACGAAGGATATTCGGCGCCCGCCGAATTATTGAACCTGTACGACCCGGCAAAGCTCCAGCTGCGCCCGAACGTTAAAGACACACCCCGCATTCGCCGGATGTATCAAGGTTA
>CAZSOG010000877.1:0-2869 GCA_964607555.1 uncultured Pirellulaceae bacterium
TGGATGCGTAATGTGGGTTGCTGCGCTTGCCATGATGACGGCGGCATGGGGGCAAGCGGCTGGACCGGTACGAATCGACGTGCCCGCCGACTGCATGCATGCGGAGCAGGGATATTGCTACATTGCTTCGATGGACTTTGGCGAGCCGGGCGACAAAGTCACCGGCAACAAGTCGATGTTGGTGCTTCTGGAAGACGGGCGGCCGCTCGGGCCAGCGCGGTCCGCACACGCGGACATTCGCGCGCGGGGACGTGGGCGCTACTCACACTGGACGCGCGCGTCGTTGTATTTCTCGACATCGGATAACTCCAATCCGCGCACCAACGGGCGCAAGTACGCCGTGACATCACGGAATCCGCGCAGCACGCTGGGCGGCCTGGATCGTTTCCCGGCCGTGCGGAAGGAACGCGTCGAGCGGGTTACGTCCAGCCACCATCAATACGATATCGACATGGGCGGCACGCTGGACATGGAGAATACACGTACACTGACCACGAACAACTGCTATATCACATTTCAAAACAACCTGGAGCTGACAATTGAAAACACGGGGGCCGTGCCGGTCGTGAACCCGCGGCTGGTGATCAACGATCGTGGCAACTGGTACACGTTTGATAGCCTGTTGGAGGAATTCACGCGTGGCGCGAAGACCGAGCAAGAGCGCGTGTATCTGATCTGGGAGAACATGCGCCAGAACCTGTATCATGAAACGCCACTGTTCGGCAACGCCGAGCCGCACGATCCGGTCAAACTGTTCAACATCTTCGGTTTCAATCTGTGCGACGACGCGGGCAATGCCGGTTGCTCGCTGTTCTACCATGCCGGGTTCGCGGGGTCCAAGAACCGCGCCTTGCGGGGCCACGTCCAATGCGAGGCGGGCATCGATGGCAAGCTCCAGTTCATGGACGTCGACATGGACTGCTTCTACCTGGATCGCGAGAACGAATTGCCGGTAAGCGGCGACCGTTGTGCGCACGATCACGATCTGGTGCGCCGCGAACTGAACTATGGGCCCGTTGTCGCGCGTTTCACCAGCAGTGATGCGCCGGCGGCCCTGTTTGGCCCGGACGATCGGTTGTTCGACGCGCGCCTGCGTGGTCACGAGATCGCCTATACGCTGCGCCCCGGTGAAAAAACCGTTTTTCACTGGGACAACGTTGGCAAGTATTGCGCGGAGAACAAGCAACGCGCGCATCGACCGAAGTACTTCGGTAATTCCCAGTTTGTCTATCGGCCCCGTCTGGCGCTGGATGACGTGCGTCGCGACGCCGTGGCTTGGAAGGACTTGCGGCCGGTGTCCCGCGCCACCGGCGAACCGGCACTCGAGGGAGAATCCTCAAGTGCTTTCGTAACGTACGCGATCAAGACCCCCTACCCTGTCTGTGGTGGGATGGTGCGTGCTGTATTGACACGCCCCGCTACCGGCGACAGGACGGCCATTGCCGTATCGCTGGACGGTAAGCGTTGGCACTCAGTATGGTCCACGCCGGGCGCCGGGGACCGGCATGTCGCGGTGGCGCTCGACAACGAACTGGACGTTCATAACAAACCGGCCAAATACGGCTACTTCGTACGGGTCGAACTGGCCTCGACCGGTGCGGGGCCGGGAGCCATTTTGCGCTCTCTGGAAATCGACACGGACGTGCTGGCCGCGCCGGTGGCGCTGCCCCGTTTGCGTGTGGGAAAGAACCGCGTCCGTTATTGGGACGCGACCGCCGGTCCGCACGCCGTGCAAATCACGCACCGATGGAAAGAGAGCAGCGCCGTCACGCCACTGCCACCGGTGGCCGCCCCGGACTATCCGCCAGTCGGGACGCCCCTACGCGACTCGATTGTCACGTTCCGCTGGCCGGCCGTCCAGGGCGCCGATCGGTACCAACTGCGCGTCAGCCGGCGACCGGACTTTCTGTTTCCGTATCGCCCATGCCTGGACGTGATCATCCCGTCGACCGAATGGACCGTACCATACACGGGAATCTTCAGCCCGAACACAACGTACTTCTGGCGGCTGCGCTGCCGCGACCAATGGGGAGTCTGGGGTCGTTGGGGCGCGACATGGACGTTCACCTGGCACGGGCCGCGCGTCCCCGTGGACCTCCGCTGCGAACGGCGCGCGCAGATTATCACGCTTCACTGGCAGCCCAATCCACGCGGCGAGAGACCGGTTTCATTCGACGTTTACGGAAGTGATGAAAAAGGGTTTTCGATCCACAAAGGCGCCCACTCAGCGCCCGGCCGTGGTACCGTGGCCGGCAACTACCTGGGCCGAACCACCTCCAATTCCATGCTGGTCGTCTCGTCCGACCTGTCGGCACCAGCCGCCAATAAGGTGTTTTACCGGGTCGTGGCGATCGATGCCCACGGCACCGAAAGCGGCTGCTCCGACTACGTCGAATTGCCGCACCCGTTCGTTTTTTCGAAACCGGTGGCACGAGGGCAAGTCGGCGAGGCTTATGCGTATGTGGTCCAATCGTTGCACGCGCTGGGCGATTATCAGTGCAAACCCGATCCGTCCGTTGGTGACAAGGAATATGCCTACCGGTTCTGGGACGTTGAACAGTGCCGATTTCTGTTGCAACGGGGGCCCAAATGGCTGTCGATCGACGAAAAGTCCGGACGACTGTCCGGTACGCCGCGCGCCGGCGACCTGGGCGCCGTGCCGGTCCGGGTCCGCGTCGTCAACCAATTCGGCGACCATGCCGAACAGACATTCCGAGTGACCGTGGACCAGCCATGAGCGGGAACCCCCCGGCAAGACAGACAAAGAACGAAGGTAACTGTTCACGACCCGGAAAGCTGAAAACCGCAGATCAACGCAGATGAACGCGGATAGGGCAATCCGTAGTGTAATTCGCGAAATCGAACAAGC
>CAZSOG010000878.1:0-2869 GCA_964607555.1 uncultured Pirellulaceae bacterium
TGCACTACCTCGCGGTCAACACTACCTAATTCCCATCCCGCCACCGCCGGGTTTACCCCGGTGGAGCGCTGATTCTGCACTACCTGCGTCGCTCACCCGACATCAACTCCCGTGGCGGCTGAACCTCGACCCAAAAACCTGACTCAACACTATCGAATTCCCGCCCAAAAGGTCTCTAACTGCGGCGCGGACGGGCGGCGAACCAGATGGCGGCACATAGCAGCCCGGCAAGCAATCCGCACGCCAGGTAGCTGATTGGCGGGTACAACCAGGCGCCGCGCGCGGCACCGTGTGCGACACGTCGCCCGAGGCCGCCGCCCAAGCCGGTGCCGCGCCCCAACCCCCGCACGGCCGGCCCGGCGCCGGCCCATCGGCCTCCTTCCCGAACCGCCAGCGCAGCTAGATTTGTGACCACACCGGCCGCGGCGAAGCCGAGGAACAGCAACCAGCCGCGGTGGGCACGCCATAGAACGGTGTCCAGAACCGCGCCGAAAACCGCGAGACTGGTCATGGCGCCAAGACCGGGTGCGCCATGGCCAGCGGACGCATAGAGTGCCGTGGTTCCCAAGGCGGAGACGCCCATCACCATGCCGGCGCCGTGACGTGGAACCAGAGCCAGGCCAAGAGTCATCGGAAAGACAATACGCAGGATCGCGTGGCCGGGGATCCCAAGACTCCAATCCCCAAACGTCGCCGCCGAGGCGGCAACCGCTCCCATCGCGATCAACCACGCCAACTCCCACCACTGGATTTGTTCCGAAGATCCGGCGTGCCCGCGCAATCGGCTTCGAGACAACAGCCCCTGGTGGATCGGCAAGTTTGGTACAAACATCCAGTTCTCCCCCCCAAGGCGTTCAAGTCTGGCACGCCCGTTTGCTAAGAACACAAAAAGGCCTTCATCTTCTTGCCACAAGATATTCTTGCCCCTCTTCGCGCGCCGCCCTCCGATCGAAGGTTCGCGGAGAAGATCCGGCGAGAATATTACATGGCAAGAACATAAGAGGTTTTCTTCAATCGATCAATTGCCTATGCATGGTTACCGGCATTCGTGCCCGATTCACCAGCGGAAGAACCGGTACGGATCGTCCCATTCTTGAGGCTGGTCAATGTACAAGCCGCTGGTCCACCGACCCTGCGTCGGTGGATTGCAGGGCACCATGCGAATCTCCGCGAGCCACAGCGTCCCCGGCTTGCCGTACCAGATCTGGAACCGCGTCTTGGCGTGCGCCGTCGCTTTCGCCTGGACCAGGAATGTGAACTGCTTCCACGACTGGCGTGGAGCGAAGTGCTGATAGTCGAACAGCGAGTGCCAGTTCGTCGTATCCTGAAGTGCCAGGTCCACAGCCACGCCGTCGAGTCCCGCGGACTTCGCTTTCAGTGAAATGGCATACCACTGGCCCATTTCCACCGCAACGTCGTTCTGCGCCAACATCACGCTTCCCTTGGCGTCTTTCTCCAACTTGGGATACGTAATGCGCAGACAACGACCGCCGGGCTCCGTGCCCCCGGTTTCCACCGCGCATGCTGCCTGCTTCACGCTGGTGCTCAGCAGCCATTGGTCCGGCATGCCGTCCTTGTCCGTATCGATTTCGAAATCACCATTTGTGACGATCGACTCATGTTCCGCTGCGTTCACCGGCACGGAGAATCGGGAAAGCAGCGGAGTTTGCCCGCGGACCCCCATGTTGGCGAGCAGACGCGAGAGCAGGAACGACGACCGGCGAAACGTCTTGCGCAGATTCTGCTGCTGTGTTTTCCAGGTGAAGAACCACGGTTCGGTACCGGACTCGAAGCTCGGATTGGCAAGCAGGTTCTTCGCAGGCGAATTTGTCGCTTTCCCATCACCGGTGGCGAACCGCGGACCATAGTCGCCCTCGTACAACCGAAACCGGTCGACGCGCAATCGAGTTTCCGGTTGGCCGCAGTAGAGATAGGCCGACCAGCCCTCCGGGTACGGTTGCTTAACTTTGAACGTGACATGCAAATCCGTCCACTGGCCCGGCGGCGGCACGACATCGTCGCCGCGAACCACTCGATCCCAGGGCTTTCCGGCCCGCTCCACCTCGAGACGGACCGCAGCCGGATCGCCGATCACCTTGACCACCACCTCCAGCGTGTACGTCGTGCCAACGCGGCCGGCCTTGACCTTTTGGCCGAACTGCATCCACGGCACCGTGCCCATCGTCAACCGCGCGCTCTGTTTGCCATCGGCCGCATCCTGATCATCGACGTCCCATTCGGGCACATCGTCGGGCCGGGTCAGGAAACGGTAGGGAGCCAACTGGCAGAACACGACGTTGGCTTCATTCGCCTGAGCCAACACGCCATTCGCGACGATTGTGGCGCCGTCGACGACAAGCGGCAGCCGGCGCGGATCGCGATTGTGGACATCCGCCGGGCCCACGCCCGCGAACGGCGAGCCCATGCCGAACGGTTTGAAGTACGCGGCTATATGCTCCTGTTGCGCGGTGCGTATGGGCGTTGGCAAGAACGTATTGGCGTGCTCGGCATCCATTTCCAGGGCGAGCAAGTGTCCGCCCGCCTTGAGCCACGGTGCCAAGGTCGCGGTGTTTTTGGACAGCACCTGGTCGCCACCGCCCCCGGCGATCAGAACCTGGTCTGGCGTCAAATCGCCGCCGTTCCATGCGGCAATCGGAACGTGCGCCCGATCGAACCAGCGTTTGCCGGAGCTATCACCGACATAGAGTGCCTGCCGCGCGGGACGCGCGGGGCTGGGCGGCGCGGACATGTAGGCGATGATATTTCGTGCAAGCCGCATTGCGACGGGATCCCGTTCCGTCCGACCGGTGACATCCATCTGGCAAAACAAAACGCGGCCTTTGCCCTCGCGATACTCCAGCAAGGGGCT
>CAZSOG010000879.1:0-2869 GCA_964607555.1 uncultured Pirellulaceae bacterium
CACGCGCGGTGGCTGATACCGGCGGGTTCCGGTTCGCGCAAGTGACCGATCTCCGCGACCCACGGTTCTTGCCGGGTGGCGCGAAGTACGACGATCTTCCCGGCATGCTGGCCGTCGCCGCGCCAGGCAAGCTGATGCTCATGGGCGAAGCGGGAAAAACGCCCGCCATCGTGCGTGCCGCGTACCTTGCAGCCGGCCATGCGGAGCATGTCACGTCGGTCAAGGAGAACACGCCGAAGGTCGCCGTCGATTGGTTGCTCGAACACTAAACGCGGACGATTCAGAAGCGATCTCGGCCGATGAGGGTTCTATGCGCCGCGCGCGGGTCGGCCGTGCGTGGCGGGCTCGGGGCGCGCCGAGGATTGGCGAGTGGCATGTTTGCGCAGCGCGACGAGATCTTGAAGTTCTTCGGCCATCCAGAAGCTGAAATCAAAAAAAGCATCCATGTCGACATGGATCTTGCCAAGGCCGCGTTCGTCAGTCAGGACAAGCTGGACGGGTTTACGAGTCTGTTGGTTCATCGCGACAACCTCCCGTGGAGAATGCGTCGCGCTCCCTGCGACTCGACAGCAGCACATTTCCCTGTCACTGCCTGGCAATCCGTTTCGTGGCCAACCGACGGCTGGACCGTTTATAAAGACGAGGCGGCAAACCGACCGGTTCGCGCGAAATCGGCTGCGTCCTGATGCGGAGGTCCCGCAAAGGAGTAAGCCGTTGCGCGGCGGCCGTTCCGTTGTTCGCTTGGAAACCCGCGCGCCGCGTGCATGCACCTGCATTCCGAGAATCCGCTGATGCCCGCCTCCCATCATCGCCTTCGCACGTCATTTTACGGTGTCCACCTCGCGCGAGAAGCAACAAAAATCGGAAATTTCTCGAGATTTCTTGACTTATCACGGATCCAGCGTGGCCCCCATCGCCCCCATCCGCCCTACTTTACCAACTAATGGCTGCCCTTTACCTGTCGGTTCGGTTTTCGTATACTCCCGCCCTGCGGGTAGTTTAGCGCAAGTACGATGCGTCGGCGCCGCGGTCGGTGCCGAGTTGAGGGACCAGATCGCGTCCCTCGCGTCGTCGCATCCGCGGGACTGAGGCGCTGTTGGAACGGGCCCATTTCAACCGGCTCGAATAATCGGATGGAGCAGGGCAGGGGGGGGAGAACGAAGCGGAAGTTGGCGTGGCACGTGCCACGGACTGCGCGTGGCAGAAAGGCGACCGGGCCGCGCCCGTGTGGTCAAACAGCAACACGTGCTGTCGGAAGACAACCGGTTGTCGTTGTGTAATGTGGCGGTTTAATCCCATTCGGTAAAGGCTGCACAAGCAGCATTGACACCTGTCAACGATACAGAGAGTTCCCAAACGATTTCCTTCGAATCGTCGTCGCCCAGAAGCCGATGACAGGAGTGCTTTCGCCATTGCGTTCGCGCAAGTCACTTGTCTTGCAACGGAAAGCATCTCCCTCGACACGGAATGCGGCGCCGACGAGAAAGCAAAAAGCTATATAATAGGGACGGACCGATTCGACTCGTCCCGGTTTTCTTGTCCAAGAGATCGACGCTGGCAAAACGAGTTCGTTGAGTGTAAGCTGTAACGACAGTTACGTTACGGCACTTGACGGCTAGGTTTGCCGATATTCGGGGAGAGACGAACGATGCAGATACATGGACCGACCCAAGTTCACGGCCCACAGCCGCTCGGCGCGCCACATCGGATACGAAACGCGCAACCCCCGGCGTCTAACGGCTATACGTCAGGAGCGGATCAATTGGATATTTCCCGCGAAGCGGACCTCGTTAGCCGCATCCACGAGATTCCCGACATTCGAGCCGACCGCGTTGCGGAGCTACGTGCCGCGATCGAGTCCGGCACCTACGAGACCCCCGACAAATTAGACATCGCGCTGGGTCGTCTCTTGGACGAAATCGGCGTCTGACTCGAGATGGCCGTGACTTGTCGGCACCGCGCGCCACGCGTGCTCATGATCGACGGGTGGACATGGACCCATGCCTCAGAAACAGTCACTCGATAAAATCGATGTCGCCCTGACGCCGCTCGAGCGATTTGAAGAGTACCTTCAGAGTCGTGGCATGCGGAACACGGATCAGCGTCGCATCCTGGTGGAACTGGTCTTCAGCCAGCATGATCATTTCGACGCGGACGCGTTGATTGACAAGTTGCCACGCAAGGGCAAGCATGGGTATGTGAGCCGGCCGACCGTTTATCGCACCTTGAACGAATTCGTCGATGCCGGACTGTTGCGGCGTTTTGAGCTGGCCGGGCGTGCCGTTTACGAGCACGATTATGGTTATCCGCAACACGATCATTTCTACTGCCAGAAATGCCAGAAGCTCATTGAATTTCAAAGCGACGATCTGGTGGCGCTGCGCGACGTCGTCGCCAAGAAACACCGGTTCCAAGTCACCGGGCACCGGCTGATCATTTTCGGGATCTGCGAATCATGTCGCCGTGCCTTACGCAAACGCGTGCGGCGCAAGCAGGATCGCGTCTAGCGCGTATTTCGTCCCCCATGTCACGGCCGGTTTTTCCCGCCGGCCCAACGGGTCGGGTCCCTCAGACGCGGAGCTCGGTGTCCCGCGCATCAGGCACGGAGTCGGAAGCACGGACAATGGGCTGAAGCACATCGCGCAGGAACTGGTCGACTTGCTGGGGCGCGCGACCGACAAAACGAGCGGCATCCAGAACATCGTCCCAATCCACCGACTGGAAGGCCGGATCGTTGCGCAACCGCTCGAGCAGGTCATTGTCACCGCCCTCGTTCTTGACGCGGGCACCGGCGGCCTGACTGTGCTGGCGAATCGTCTCGTGCAGCGCCTGCCGATCCCCCCCATGGGCGACCGCGTGCATCAGGATG
>CAZSOG010000880.1:0-2863 GCA_964607555.1 uncultured Pirellulaceae bacterium
TCGTTTTGGGTTGCGGTTCGTTGGCCGTCGTAGTGCGAACGAGTTTCGCCGTCCTGTTCGATTTTCATCTCGCGGCTCGCCAGTGTCTGGTACTTGCGGGCATCGTCCTGCTGCTTACCGTACCGATACTCGTCTTCGGCTTGCGTTACCTGGCGGCCGCCGTGCTTGCTCGTCAAGTGCATCCGGTCCAACCGCACGGAACTGCGACGCTGCGCTGGGTGGCGATGCTGACTCTGATAACCATTCTGCTGGTCGGCATCGTCTTGCCCGCGATCGGTTTATGCTTGCCGGCGGTGCGCGATCCGATGTTCGCGCGCGCGTGGCGTAAAGTCGTGCAGACCACGGCGGCCACGGTGGTTTTCACTGGGGGTGCCGGAGCGATTGCCGTTTTGCTGGCACTGCTGATTAGCGTGAATACCGCCTCGGATCGGCGCCTGCGCTTCACCGTTTTGGTTGTCCTGCTGGCGTTGTTGGCGATGCCGCCGGCGCTTTCCGCGATCGGTATGTTACGACTCGCCGCAGAGTCGCCACCCAACTGGGACTGGTTGCTGCGCGGCCAAACAATCGTGGCCGTTGTCCTTGGCCTCCGGTTGCTCCCCGTCGCTGCCGTGGCCATGATGCGCGCGATTGGCAGCCTTTCCCCCTCTTGGATCGAAGCGGCACACCTTCATGGAGTGCGGCCCGGCCGCCTGTTGTTCCAAGTGCTCTTGCCACGCTTGGCGCCGGCGATTCTGATCGGATTCTTGCTGGTGGTGGTTCTGGCGGCAGCGGACATCAGTACGACCCACCTGCTGCAACCGCCCGGCAAACAGTCGTTTCCGGTCGCGATCTTCACGGTGATGGCCAATAGTCCGGAAGGGTTGGTCGCTTCGCTCTGCCTGATCGATCTGCTCGTCGTTACCGGGCTGCTTCTCGCCGGCGCATGGCTCGGGCGTTTGAGCCGGAGGTACCTCGCATGAAACCGATGGTTTGCTGTCGTGGCGTGAGTTGCCGGTTGGGCCGGCATTTGGTCCTTGATGACTTGAGTTTTGACGTTTCCATCGGACAGTCCATTGGCTTGATCGGCTGTTCGGGAACTGGTAAATCGACGTTGCTGCGCGTCATCGCGGGACTTGAGATCCCTCAACATGGCGAAGTGATTATCGAAAGCCAGCCCGCCACGCGCGACCGGCGTTTGCTGATCCCCGCTCATCAACGCGGCATCGCCATGGTCTTCCAGGACCTGGCGCTCTGGCCGAATCTCTCCGTCCGCGGCAATGTCCGACTCGGACTCTCGCGGCTGCGTCTCACGCATGCGGAACGACAGACCCGCATTCGCGAGGTGCTCGAACTGTGCGCGATCCCCGACCTGGCCCGTCGCCGCCCGGGAACACTGTCGGGAGGACAACAGCAACGCGTTGCCCTGGCGCGCGCGCTGGCAATGCGCCCGCGATTGCTCCTGCTGGACGAGCCGTTTGGCGGCCTGGATCTGATGACCAAACAGTCCGTGCTGGACCAGATCCTGCAACTCAAGAAACAGTTCGGATTCGCCCTGGTCCTGGTCACGCACGACTACATCGAATTGAGTCAGCTCTGCTCGCATTTGGCCGTGATGGAGGAAGGTCGGATCGTGGAGCAGATGGACCTGACCGCACCGCCGGACGACCCGCCACGGTCGAAACTTGGTCAGGCATTCTTGGCAGCACGGGATCGATAACGACCCTCCGAGGTAAACCGACGGCACTTCAAGGTGAGGTTTTCCGATATGAGCGCGAATTAGCGTCGATTAGTGTTCTTTTCCTTCTGGTCCGTGAACAGTTACCAGTTTGGGTCGTTTAGGGAGACTTTGGCCTCCATGACACATCACTTGCAAGTTGTGGCACCAGGTTGTCTCTACCGCGTCCCGATGCGCGTTATTTTTTTCACATCGACACTGTCGGGCAGCGCCGCGATGGCAACGGGCTTCCACGTATCGTATGTCTGTTGTTCCAATTGCCGCAGCGTCTCGCGGAGCGTTTGGTTTTGGACGGTTGCGACATTGCCAATCGCGTAGAAAGCGGCAATGACCTGCTGATAGGCGCCGGTGCCGTGCCGAGGCACGCATCGATGGCGCCGCAACCACTGGATCAGGCCGTGGACGTTGTCGACCGACTCGGGCGGATCAGGACATGGTTGCTCTGGATGACGCACGTTCACGTAACTTGCGCCGTGCAATGTGGATGGTTCCAGCTTCGTGTGGATTAGCTTATCGATGACTTCGGGAGGCACCGCCCGCTCGAAGACCGTATAGGCGGCCCACACGCGGGCGAGTTGGCTGGACGTGATTTGTTCGCCACTTCGGATCTTGGCCATGTCGCGTGCTTGGCGCTCAAGCCGTTGTTGCCGTCGCCGCGTGTGATAGCGCAGTTGCCCGAGGCGGGCAAGCGACCGCTGCAGCTCCTGCGCGATGCTTGCTTTCATGCGTGCCACGGCCCATTGGCTCGCCGCCACGGCACGGACCAGCTCCGCCTGTGCCACCTTCATTTTGTAATCACCCAGTTTCTCGACAAACTCCAGCTGTAATCCTGCCATCGTCGCCCATTGCCGCAAGACCAACTCCAGGGGACTGGTCACCGATTGCGTCGTCTTCGTCGCCATGATGTACCTCGCGCGATGTGTGAATCAGTGTTGAAACGGAACGTGTGGACAATTCTTCCACAAACGCACGGACCTGTCGTGGCCCGTCACGGCGGTGCCGGCGGTCGGTAGCCGGGCGGCTTTGCATGGCCGCTCGCAATCGGCGCGGAGGCCGTCTACCGAGTCAAGCTCGGTGGGGGCGGGAGGTGCGCACGAGAGCGTGCCGCGAGTAGTGCAGAGTCATGCGCTCCACCGAGTCAAGCTCGGT
>CAZSOG010000881.1:0-2862 GCA_964607555.1 uncultured Pirellulaceae bacterium
GGCATGGCACGCCCCGAGCCACATTTGTTCGCAGGGATTGAATGGGGATCGCCACGGGTTTTGGCACAAACGCGGGCCGTGGCGGAGCGGGTCGGACTGGCACGCCGTGAACTGCCGGTGCGAAGTGACGTGGATCTGCCCGAGGACCTGCCCGTTTGGCAGCGTGAGTCACAGGGGCGGCCGCGCATATCGGTGATCATCCCGGCGCTTGATGAAGCGCTGTATCTGCCATCGACGGTTCGCCGCGCGGCCCAATGTGCGAGCGTTGAATTAATCGTTGCCGACGGCGGCAGCACGGATGGCTCGCCTGCCATTGCGCGTGAGCTTGGCGCGCGCATCGTGTCTACCGAGCCCGGTCGGGCGCTGCAGATGAATGCCGGCGCGCGGGTCGCGGCGGGTGATATTCTCCTGTTTCTGCATGCCGATACCCTGCTGCCCGGCGGATACGGACGTTTTGTCCGCACGGCACTCGCGGATCGGGACACCGTGGCAGGCGCGTTCTGCCTGGCGATCGACGGTCAGTCGCGCGGCCTGCGGGCCGTCGCGCGTTTGGCGAATCTGCGCTCGCGCTGGTTGGGGCTGCCATATGGTGACCAGGCGGTCTTTCTCCGGGCGACGACGTTCAGACAGCTGGATGGGTTCCCGGAATTGCCGATCATGGAGGACTTCGTCATGGCCCGGCGTCTGCGGAAACATGGGCGGATCGTGACCGTGCCCGCGACCGTCACGACCTCCGCGCGACGCTGGAATCGACTCGGCGTGTTACGCACGACCGTCACGAACCAGTTGATCGTCGCCGCCTTTCTGATGGGCATGAGCCCGGAGCGAATCGCACGGTTCCACGGCCGACGACCGCCGCGGAAACAGGCGCCCTAAACGAGCTCCGCCCGTGCATCTTTGTCCGAGCGTTGTGTCGTGGGCACAGGTGGGTCGGTTCTCCGAACCGACCGCGCGCCATCCCAACCGCATGTCCTTGCACACCTCCCTCACGGCCCATCGAGCAACCGGAATGCCAATCTTCTTCCCGCCCACAAGGTGCCAAGACCATGCGGTCGACGGCGCGTAGAACGGCTCGGAGAGCCGCTCCAGCTGTGCCGGAACGCGTCACTGGTGGCGCGATCGGCAGCGCGGTATGATAATCGGAGTTTGTCGTTCAAGTGGTTGCTTGCATAAGGAGCATGGCATTGCGTACTTCTACCTTGATTCTGGGACTGACCACCGTTTGCTGGATGACGTTTCTCGCGCGTGCCGAGGAACCGAAGCTGAATGTTCCCCCGACCGGATTCCGAGCGTTGTTCGACGGTAACGACCTTGCGGGATGGCATGGGATGGGGCACACGAGCCCGATCAAACTGCACGAAATGACGGCAGTCCAGCGGGCGAAGAAACTGGCCGCCGACACAGTCGAAGCGAAGCAACATTGGCGTGTCGTCGACGGCGCGCTGGTCAATGATGGGCACGGACCGTATCTGACGACGGACGAGGGATTTGGTGACATCGAGTTAATGGTCGACTACAAGACGGTGCCGCTCGCGGACAGCGGGATTTACTTGCGTGCCACGCCCCAGGTCCAGATCTGGGACTTCACCAAGGCCGGCGGTAAATGGAAACTGGGTGCCGATAAGGGGTCCGGTGGGCTTTGGAACAACAGTCCAGGCGCGCCGGGCAAGAACCCACTGGTATTGGCCGACAAGCCATTTGGCCAATGGAACCACTTCCTGATCCGCCAGATCGGCGCACGCACTACGGTCTATTTGAACAACAAACTGGTCGTTGACAACGCGATCATGGAGAACTATTGGGACCGCAAGAGTCCCTTGCTGGCGCGCGGCCCGATCCAATTGCAGACGCACGGCGGCGAGATTCAGTGGCGCAACATCTTCGTTCGCGAAATCCCACCGGAGGAGGCCAACGCCATCCTGATGAAGAAGGACGTGGACGGTTTCCAGTCCGTCTTCAACGGGCGGGATTTTACCGGCTGGTCCGGCGCGACCGCGAACTACGAGGTCATCGACGGAGTGATCCGCTGCAAACCGCACAAGGGTGGAACCTTGTTCACGGACAAGGAGTACGGGGATTTCAAGGTACGTCTGGAATTCAAGTTGCCTGCCGGCGGGAATAACGGATTGGCCATTCGCTACCCGGGCAAGGGCGATGCCGCCTATGCAGGCATGTGCGAGCTGCAAGTGTTGGACACCGAGGCGCCGCGCTACGCGAAACTCGATCCACGCCAAGCCCACGGCTCGGTGTATGGAATGATCCCGGCCAAACGCGGCTATCTTCGACCGGTTGGGCAGTGGAACTACGAAGAAGTCACGGTGGTTGGGTCGAAAGTCAAGGTCGAGCTGAACGGGACGGTCATCCTGGACGGCGATCTGTCCAAGGTCGACAATTATATGCACGATAGAAAGCACCCCGGCAAGGACCTGAAGCGCGGGCATTTCGGATTCGCCGGCCATAGTGATCCGGTCGAGTTCCGGCACATCATGATCAAGGAACTTGATGACAAAGATTAGTCTGTGTTTCCGTGGCTGTGCGTTTCTGAGAACCGCGGTAATGGTCCACGGACCAACGAAAACAGAGCCTTAGCGGACAAGAAATGCAAGCGTGGGGCGGTTCCTTGAACCGCCCCATCTCTGCCTGATTCAGCGACCGTCTCTTCGCCCTTCAGGAGAATAGGAAGAACGAGAAGAATAGCAGTAATATGTGTTTGCGTGGCCTCGATCGTAACGTGGCCCAAGCAGGTTCCGCGCGCCGCGTTGGACCTGGCGTAACCAGAGACTCTTAAGAGGCTGTAACAAAACTGTTTCGGCAGAGTTAATATCCGCTTCTTCGACGGACGTGGACGTCCATCGTACATCT
>CAZSOG010000882.1:0-2861 GCA_964607555.1 uncultured Pirellulaceae bacterium
GAGAACGGACCGCGTCAAATCGCTATCCAGTCGGACGACCCTAACCGCCCTAAGACTATTTGGGATTGTGACAGTACGCGCGGCGTGCGCGGTCTGGTGCTTGAGCGGCAGAACGTCAAGCAGGGCCAAGCCGCCGTGCGTTGGCGCGATCACACGCGACTGCCGCGTTTTTCCGTGCCCGGCATTCCGCACGACTGGAGCAGTTTCAATCTCTTGCGGCTTTGGGTGTACAACGCCAAGGTGGTGCCGACTCGATTCATGATCCTTGCCACATCAGAAAATCCGGCGACTGCCGGCAGCGACTACTGGAGCTATGGCGTACGGCTCGACTTCACCGGCTGGCGTGAGTTGATTCTACCGATCGGCGGTAAGGGAGGGACCCGTACGCCGCGCGGCTGGGACCAAATCGACCGACTCAGTTTTACCGCGAGTGGATGGAGCAACACGCCAAACGCCAACGCCGATGTAATCATCGACGATATTCGACTCCAGTACGACCCGCCCCGTCCCGGGCCACGCATGACGGACACCGAGTTCTTCGCAAGTCTCGATTTGTCGCGTCAGGACCTGAGCCGCGTTCGCGAGGCGGTCGCGGCGAACGATCTCGCGGCCGCAAAGGCTGCATTTCTCGACCACATGCGGGCGCGGAAGATGCCGCGCTGGTGGTTCGACTGGCGCGCTCGACCAAAGCAGCCACGACCGCTGTCCGGCGGCAGCGCCGGTGCGGACTACTATGCCCACACACTACATATCGATTGGACCGGCTGGAAACAGTTCACGTTGCCGCTCGAACAGTGGCGATCGGCGCGTAAACCGCTCGGTTGGGACCACATCAATTACCTTTCCTTCAGTGCGACCTATGGCGATCGCACGCCGCGCTCGGACACCACGCTGGTTTTGGACGATGTGCGGTTGATCGGTGACGAAGACGTGTCCTTCGGCGACTTCGAGTCGAATGCCGATTTCCAACGTTGGCGCGGCCTGCAGCCAACCACGAAGTTCGTGAAAAAGGGTAAGCAGGCGGGGATGTGGTCCCAGATGCCGACGCGGACCAGCGTTCGCGTGACCGGCATCCCGCACGATTGGCGGAAATTCGCCGCGTTGCAGTTCTGGATGTACTCGGCCAAGGCAACCGGCGACGTGATCACACTGGTCGCCGATTCGGACACACCCAACGTCGCCGCCGCGGACCGCATCGTGAATCATGTCTACAATGGCTATCAGCTCGGCCAGGACATTAACTGGGAGTCCAATAAGTACGCCCCGGACGATCCGGCCTTCACACGCGAGTGGACTTACGACTTGAATCGATTCGGCCACTGGCGCACGCTGGGTGATGCGTACTGGCGGACCGGGGACGAGAAGTACGCGCGGGAGTGGATCGCGCAAATGCGTGACTGGGTGGCGGACAACCCGTATCTGCTCTTCGCCAACGGCAACAGCACGCTCACGTGGCGGACGATTGAAGCGGGAATTCGCTGCTCCGGATCGTGGCCCGACTCGCTCTACTATTTCCTGGGCTCTCCTTCCTTGCAGCCTGACGATCTCGTGACGTTCATGAAATCATGGATCGAACATGCACATCACCTGATGCGCATCACACTGGAGTTCCCTGAACATAAAGGCAACTGGGTGACCATGGAGTGCAACGGGCTTGGGCATCTTGGCATCTTGTTTCCCGAATGCAAAGAGGCGCCCAGGTGGCTCGATACGGCCGTCGGGCGTCTGACGGTCGAACTTGACCGGCAAGTGTATCCGGATGGCGCTCAGAAAGAGCTGACCACGGGCTACCATCAGGTGGCACGACGCAACTTTGTCAGCTTGTACAAGCTGGCCCGGCTCAACGAAGTCCCGATACCAGGCGAGTATCTTCAGCGACTGGAGCGAATGTACACATATAACCTCAAGGCAATGACGCCCGAGGGCCGGTTGCCGCCCCTGAATGACGCCAGTTACACGAATGTGATTCCGTCGTTGGCCGAAGGCGCCGAGCTGTTCGACCGCGCCGACTTCCGCTGGGCGGCGACCGGCGGCGCGGAAGGCACCGCACCAACCTATACGTCCATCGATTTTCCCTATGCCGGCCAGTATGTCATGCGGTCTGGCTGGGGAAAAGATGACCGGTATCTGCTGTTCGAGTCAGGCCCGTTCGGGATCGGCCATCAACACGAGGACAAACTGTCAATGTTCGTCTACGCGCTCGGTCGGGTCCTGCTGACCGAAGCCGGCACGTACAGCTACGACCAGAGCAAATATCGGCGGTACGTGTTGGGCACATGGGCCCATAACACAATCCTCGTGGACGGCCAGCAGCAACATCGCCGTGGTCTGGTTGCTACGTATGCAACCGACCAACCGCTTGATAGCCTGTGGGTCACAAACGACGTGTTCGATGCGGCGGACGGAGTATACGCAAGTGGCTATGGGCCGCAACGTGCCATCGATGTCAAACACGAGCGAACCGTGGTTTTCGTGCGGCCGGACTATTGGGTGGTTTTGGATCGACTGCATTCCCAGGCTGGGCACAGCTACGACGTCTTGTGGAATCTCAACAGCGCCAACGCACGGCATGACTCGACGACGCTGTCGGCCTGGGGTGATGATCGAGGCGTGGCGAACTTGCTGGTTTCGCCGGCGCCCGCGGAGCGGCTCGCCTTGGAGATTATCAAAGGTCGCGACGACCCGGTACTCGGCTTCGCCCCGGCCAAAAAGAAGCATCCCATCCCGGTTCTGGACTATACGCTACGCGTACCTGGATCGGTGACTCTGGCGTGGGTGCTGACCCCGTTCCGCGGCACGCGTCCCGACATCCGTGCCCTGATCACCGATCGAGATGATGGCACGGTCGTCACCGTGACCCA
>CAZSOG010000883.1:0-2849 GCA_964607555.1 uncultured Pirellulaceae bacterium
CCCGCTGTATCCTGAATGAACTGCCAGGCGACCCGGCCCGAGCGGGCGCCCCGGCGGGCCGGTCGGATGGGTCGGTTGCCATAGGGGACACCAGGCATCGCCGATCCCGGGCCGAGTGGCCGAATCCCTGCGTCACGCACCGCGACCGTTGGAACCTTGGCACGGCCCGGAACGCAACTTCAGCTACACGGCCGAGGTGCAACCGGTCTGGGATCGGCACTGTGTCAGCTGTCACGACTACGGAAAACCGGCCGCCAAACGACTGAACCTGGCGGGCGATCGAGGGCCGGTTTTCAATACGTCCTACGTCGAGCTGCGCGGGAAGAAATTCGTGAATGTCGTCGGTGCCGGCCCGTTCCAGGAGTTGCCGCCCAAGAGCTGGGGCACGCATGCCAGCCGCTTGACGCGCGTATTGCTCGAAGGTCACGGCGATCCGACGATCGACAATCAAGTACATCTCGATGCCGACAGCTTCGATCGCATTGTCACATGGATCGATATCAACGCGCCGTACTACCCTGAGTACGCCAGCGCGTACCCCGATAATCGGTATGGCCGGTGCCCGTTGGATAATCAACAAATGACCAGGTTACAGCAACTGACCGGCTCGACCGATGCCGATTTCACGCGTCCCGAACTGAGCCCTTGCCTGGCCAAGTTCACGAATCGCACGGATCCGAAATACCGGGAAGCACTCGCGATCATCCATGCGGGCAGGGCGGCATTGGCCCGCAAACCGCGCGCGGACATGCCGGGATTTCAGCTGGTGACCGCGAAAGAAATCCACCAACAAGCCAAGTACGACACGCTCCGCGATGCCCAGGTGCGGGCATGCCAGGCCATTGCGCATGGAGAAAAGTACTTCTCACGACCACGTGAATGAACGCGCGCTCGGGCGAAGATGAAGGCGGAGATGGACTCGTCCAACCGCAACAGCGTTTCACTCCGAGACGCGCGCCTGGGGCGAGTGCCCGCCCGCGGCACGCTCCAAACGCCCAAACAAGGTATGCGCGTCATCATGACGTTTCGTTTCCAGGACGTCCTCGAGTTTGGCAACTTGTTTCATCATCTGGGCGAGACCACCGTCTTCGTTGACCAGCAATGGAATGCGGCTCCTGACGCCGTCGCCGATCGGTACACGGAAGATCCCCTCCACGTTGTACGCTCGACAGATATCCCGACAATTCCGCCACGGAGCAAAACCTGAAACCAATGGCTAATCTCAGACACATCGCGGCCACGATCAGCCGCTACATCGCCGGTGGCAAGGGCATGTCGCGCGCGCAGTTCGAACGGACGCGTGACAAACTCATCAAGAAAACACCGCCGCCCACGTTCTGGCTGTTTGGAAAAACGGGGAGCGGAAAGAGCTCGATCGTCAAGTTTCTGACCGGCGCCGACGACATCCAGATCGGCGCCGGGTTCCGGCCGACAACCCGGTGCACGAACCTCTACGAGTTCCCCGACGAGAACATGCCGATCATGCGATTCCTCGACACGCGCGGACTCAGTGAGGCCGGCTATGACCCGTCGGAAGATCTTGCGGCATTTTCCGCCTCCGTTCACGCCGTGATTGTCACGCAAAAACTGATGGACTTTGCCACGGAACCGGTGCTGATTCCCTTAAAAGAAATCCGACACCACGCACCGCGGCGCCCGGTCGCGTTGGCACTGACCTGCCTGCACGAAGCCTACCCCGGCGAACAGCATCCACCCTATCCGTTCGCCGAGTCGCTCGGCTCACCCAAGGCACCGGAACCGGTGCGGCGCTGCGTGGCGCGGCAACAGGAGTTGTTCGGCTACTTGGTCGATGCCATTATCCCCATCGATTTAACGCGCGCCGAAGATGGTTTCAAACTGCCCGAATACGGCGGCGCACAACTCCGCGACACGCTCGTTCAAATGCTGCCATCGGCCTATCGTTACGCCTTCCACGAAGCGTCCGACGTGTTTGCCAGCCTGAGAAACCTGCACGAAAAACGGGCCATGTGGTACGTCTACGGAGCGGCTCGGCTGGCAGGCACCACGGCACTCTCCCCGTTGCCGTGGATCGACATTCCCTTCCTGGTCGCCATTCAAACGCGCATGGTCCATGCTATCGCGAAAACCTATAACCAACAAAGCACCGCCAAGGAAGTGCTTGAGCTGCTGGCCGTCGGCGGAGCAGGGTTCGCGGTGCGCATGGGCGTGCGTGAGTTAATCAAAGTGATCCCCTACGTCGGCACCATCACCGGCGGGATCCTCGGCGCGGCCCTGGGGTATTCATATACGTACGCGCTGGGAAAAGCCTGCTGCTGGTACTACGGCTCCCTGCTGGAGGGCCACCAGCCAACGGACGCCGAAATCCAACACGTATTCAAAACCCAATGGCAAGAAGGCCAGAAGATCTGGAAGACCATCCAACGTCGGAAGAAATGACGCCTTGCAGCATTTCAACACGCGCGCCCCGTGCGCGCATGTCGCAGCCTAAGAATCTAACGAGGTTCCACCTCCAACCAACTGACGCATGGCATGGCTCTCGCCCCGTCCCGCCACCGCCGGGTTTATCCCGGCGGAGCGATGATTTTGCACTACCTCGCGGACAACAACACGGACTCTTCGTCACCACCGGGTTTACCCCGGTGGAACGGTGATTCTGCACCACACGCGACCTGGTCCCGAGGCAATCCCGTGGCACCGGCCGAATTTCGTCCCAAAAACTTGACTCAAATGCACCAAGTTTCGCCCCATAAGGTCTCTAACGAGGTTTTACCTCCAACCAACTGGCGCATGGCGGCGCCGCCCAATATCCAGTTGGGCGGCACAGGTAGGTCTGTTCTCCGAACGGACCGCGCGCAACCCCAATCGCA
>CAZSOG010000884.1:0-2833 GCA_964607555.1 uncultured Pirellulaceae bacterium
TGCCGTCGGCTTTTCTACGACGTGTCGGATGTATGTTGAGTGTTGCAGACTTTCCAGGGCGGTATCATTACATTTTAACTAAACAGTGACGAAAAAAGAAATCGGTCTTAGTTGTCAAAAGAAGGAAAAGAGCAATGATGGTGCGAACCGTGATGTTGGTTATGGGCTTGGCAGCAGCCACGGGCATGCTGCACGCCGCGGACTGGCCCATGTGGGGCGGTACCCCACAACGTAACATGGTGAATCATGTTGAAAAAAACATCCCCGCTTCGTGGGATACGGCCACGGGCAAGAATATCAAATGGGTTGCCCGCCTCGGCTCGCAGACGTACGGCAACCCGGTTGTTGCCCACGGCAAGGTACTGGTCGGCACGAACAACCAGTCTGAACTTCGGCCCGGCATCAAGGGGGACAAGGGCGTCATCCTCTGTTTTCGGGAAAGCGATGGCGAACTGTTGTGGCAGATGACGCACGACAAACTGGCCGCCGGGCGTGTCCATGACTGGCCACAGCAAGGCATTTGCTCGACGGCAGCCATCGACGGCGATCGATTCTACTACATCAGTAATCGATGCGAGCTGGTCTGCGCGGACTTAAACGGGTTTCGTGACGGCGCAAACGACGGTCCTTTCGCTGCCGAAAAATGGACCACCGAGAAGGACGGCGACATTATCTGGAAGCTCGACATGATTGAAGAGCTTGGCGTATTTCCGCACAACCTGGCAACCAGTTCGCCCACGTTTGACGACCAGCGAGTCTACGTTGTCACAAGCAATGGCGTGGATGAAGCACACCAGGTCCTGCCGGTCCCGTCGGCGCCAAGTTTTCTGGCCATCGACAAGAAGAGCGGCAAGATCGCCTGGGAAAGCAATGCCCCCGGCGAGCACATCCTGCACGGCCAGTGGTCCAGCCCGGCTTTGGGCACAATGGGCGGAGTTCGCCAGATCATTTTCCCGGGTGGGGATGGACGTGTGTACTCGTTCGTTCCGGAATCCGGCAAGCTACTATGGTCGTACCAATGCAATCCGAAAGATTCGGTCTGGAAGCTCGGTGGCCTGGGAACGCGTAACAACATCATCGCGACGCCGGTGATTTACGACGACAAGGTATTCATCTCGGTCGGGCAGGATCCGGAACACGGCGAAGCGCCCGGGAGCCTGCACGCGATCAATGGAACGTTGCGTGGCGACATCACCGACAAGGGGGCCGTCTGGCGAAAGACCGACGTTCAACGATCGATGAGCACCGTGGCGATTGACAAGGGCGTGCTCTATTTTTGCGACTTATCGGGCATGCTGCGCGCCCTCGACCCGAAGACGGGCAAGGAGTTCTGGAACCACGACGTATTCGCCGCGGTCTGGAGCTCGCCGTCGGTGGTGGATGGCAAGGTCTTCCTGGGTGACGAAGATGGGGACTTGGTCGTTCTGGCAGCCGGGCACAAGAAGCAAAAATTGTTCGAGGGCAACTTCGGATCTTGCGTTTACACGACGCCGGTCGCGGCGAACGGCGTGCTTTTCGTTACCAGCCGTGATCACTTGTTTGCATTGCAGCAAGGTGCGAGTTCAGATCCCGCGAAGATCAAATGAGGTTGGACAAAATGGATGTGGCAGGGCAAGTGAAACCTGATGAACTGCAGCAGCGTGTCGGCACGGCACGACAGCGGCTGGACGAGTGGACGCGTGAAGTGGTCGCGTGGCACTTCGACCCGGATACCGGCTGTCCATTTTGGCTCGAGTACGCCCAACGCCTGGACTGGGATCCGCGGCGCGAAATAGAATGCTTCGCCGACCTGGACCGATTCGGGCTGTTTCAGGACGAGTGGCTACGGGGCGGCCCGGTCCGACGGTGGGTTCCCAAGGGGCTTGCCGATCGGCCTGTCTATGTCTTTGAGACGGGCGGCAGCACGGGCGTGCCCAAGAGCCGGATCAACATCGAGGACTTCCGTACCGATTACTCGATGTTCAGCGAAACGCTCAGTGACGACGCGTTTCCGCTCGGATCCAATTGGTTGATGCTCGGTCCGTCGGGACCGCGGCGGTTGCGTTTGGCGGTCGAGCACCTGGCGCAGGTTCGCGGCGGCATCTCCTTCTGTATCGATATGGATCCGCGCTGGGTCGTCCGCCTGATCGGTCAGGGCCAGCTGGACATTCTGGAAGATTACAAGGAGCACATCATCCAGCAGGCACTGACACTGCTGAAAGCCCATGCTGATATTCAGTGCATGTTCACGACGCCGAAGCTGCTGGAAGCGTTATGCGAGAAAGTCTCTTTGCGGCAGGTTGGAATTCGCGGCGTCTTTTGTGGTGGCACGGAAATGACTCGCCAGTTCCATCGGTTTGCCCGCGAAGAATTGCTGGAAGGCGCCGAGTTCGCGCCGACGTACGGCAATACGCTGATGGGACTCGCGTGCCACAAGCCGTTTGATCCGGCCGATGACTACTTGATCATCTACCATGCCCCACAACCGCGCGCGATCTTGCAAGTGGTGGACCCGGACGAACCCAATCGCCTGGTGGACTACGGGGACCGCGGCCGAGTCAAACTGACCACGCTGACGAAAGAGTTCTTCATGCCCGCGTTCCTCGAACGGGACGAAGCCATTCGTACTCGGCCAATCCCCAAGTATCCTTGGGATGGGGTCGGCGACGTACGGCCGTTTCGTTCGCAGGAAACCCAGGTAATCGTGGGAGTCTATTGATGATCGACGTACCGATCCTGCGCGGCGGACGCCCTTACGCAAGCAAGGAGACGCTCGATCTGGTCGATTACGCCACCGGCCGACCCGTGGCGCGCGTGAGTCAGGCCAACGCGGGCCTCATCGCGCGCGATCTGC
>CAZSOG010000885.1:0-2832 GCA_964607555.1 uncultured Pirellulaceae bacterium
GGCTGCAGGATGCGCGCACCGTGCGCGCATGTTTCAAAGCGAACAACGGGAGCGCTGCGCATGCGAGGGCGTACTCCCTCGCGGGTTGCGGGTCACCCGCATTACGCGCCAATCTCCAGGCGGTTGGTGGATCGTGCCGCGAAATTCGCGTAAACTCGTGTCTTGGGCGGCAACAAACCATGGTCCAGAATGCACGGGACGGAGGAACCAGATGGCACACTGTAGCAGACCACATTCGACACTGTCGATCCTGGTTGTGGCGGCACTGCTCGCGGTCCCATCTTCGCTGCCGGTCGCGGCCAGGTCGCCCGGGGGCCGACCTAACATCCTGTTCATTCTCCTGGACAACGTCGGCAAGGACTGGTTCCGATGCTATGGGAGCCAGGAGGATCAGACGCCGGTGATTGATCGGCTGGCGCGCACGGGCATGCAGTTTCGAAACTTCTATGTCACGCCGGTCTGCAGCACGAGCCGCGTCATGTTGCTGACCGGCCGATACCCGTGGCGCACGGGCTGGCACACGCACCATGATACGGCAATATATGGCGGCGGTTTTTTTGACTGGAAACGCGAACTCACGTTCGCGCGCATCCTCCGCGACGCCGGTTACGCGACCAGCCTTTGTGGAAAGTGGCAGATCAACGATCTTTTCGATCCGGCGCAGTGCGACGCGTTGGCCCGGCACGGGTTCGATGACTACTGTGTTTTTCCCGAAGGCAAACCGGGGCATCCCGCGCATAAGAAACGCTACTGGAACGCGTACATCATCGAAAACGGAAAACGGATCGATATGCAAGGCAAGTTCGGACCGGACAAGATTGCCGACCACGCGATCGAGTACATGCGGCAGCATCGCGCGCAGCCATTCTTGCTGTTTTACCCGGCGATTCTAACGCACATTCCGGTTACCACGACTCCGCTTGCGCGCGACGATCGCGCGACACCGCGTGCCAAGTTTGCCGCCATGGTTCGTTACGCGGATTACCAGATCGGTCGACTTGTCACGGCACTTGATGAGCTTGGCCTGCGCGACGACACGCTGGTGTTCATCACCGCCGACAATGGCACGGATACGGGAACCGACCAGGGGCATCGGGAGAGTCTCGGCGGGCGCGTCCACGGCCGCATCGCCGGCGAGGGGATCTATTCGCTCACCGAACGCGGCATCAACGTCCCCTTCATCGTCAATTGTCCGGCTCGTGTGCGCGCCGGCTGGCAAAGTGATGCCCTGATCAACGCGGCCGATATTCTGCCAACCTTGGTGGAATTGGCCGGCGCAGACATTCCGGACAGCACGGTTATTGATGGCCGGTCTTTTGCCTGTGTGTTACCGCGTGGTTCAGATGCCCGGTGGAAACGGCCCTGGACATTCACGCAGTACAGCACCACGCGCGTGGTGCGCGACCAGCGTTTCAAACTCTATTCCACCGGTGAATTATATGACTTGGCCGTCGATCCGCTCGAGTTGCATGGTCTGGGCAAGAACACCCCTTGCGCGGATGCGGAAGCCGGCGCGGCGCGCGCGCAACTGCAGGCCGTGTTGGCTGCCCAAGGCCCGAACGCGAGACTCCCGTTCGTGTTCCGGAGCATCTCCGCGCGCAAGATTCGCGCCGCCCAGGACCGCGAACGCCGCGCCGCGTGGTGCCGGCAGCCGCACGCGCCGCCCGCGGAGCTTGCGTCCTTTTTCCAACCACCGACGGAGCAGAAGCATGTCATGGGCACGTACCGCTCGCCACTCGTTTTCGAAGACGGCACGCAGGTCAAGACCGTGGCGGATTGGCGCCGTCGGCGCGCGGAAATCCTACGATCGTGGCAAGCGGCAATGGGGCCGTGGCCCGCATTGATTGAGAAGCCGCGTGTGGAATCGGTGAAGATCACGCGGCGTGGTAAGATCACCCAGCGCCAGTTGCGCGTCGAGATCGGACTCGGCGGCCAAATGGTGGACGCATTCCTGCTGGTCCCCGACGGCGATGGCCCGTTTCCGGCGGTGCTGGATGTTTATTATGATGCGCAGAGCGGGATCGGACTCGGCACGCCCATGCGCGATTTCGGCTGGCAATTGGCCCAGCAAGGGTTCGTGGCGCTATCGATCGGCAAGCCAAACTCGGGCGTTAATCTGGCGGACCCCAAGCGGGTCCCGAACCGTGGGCTGCCGTATTACGGACCGACCGGGAAACCGCTCACGGTCCAACCTCTGTCGGCACTCGCGTATGCCGCGGCCAACGCGCACACGGTGCTCGCCCAGCGTCCCGAGGTGTATCCGGACCGGATCGGCGTGGTCGGCCATTCATTCGGTGGCAAGTGGGCACTCTTCGCGTCCTGTCTGTACGCTAAGTTTGCCTGTGCCGTGTGGTCGGATCCGGGAATTGTATTCGACGAGCGGGACCGGCGCAAGCAAAACCCGGGCGGCAGCGTGAATTACTGGGACCCGTGGTACCTGGGGGCCGCGCCGGGGATGATGATCCAGTCCGGCATGAAGTATCACTCTCGCAAGTTGCCCAGCGAAGGGCAGGTCCGAACGGGTGCGTACAAGGGGCTGGTTGAACATGACCATGACCTGGTCGAGCTGCATGCGCTGATGGCCCCGCGGCCGTTTCTTGTATCGGGTGGCACCGCGGATCTTCCCGAGCGGTGGAGTGCATTGAACCATGCGATCGCGGTAAATCGCCTGCTTGGGTTCGGCAACCGGGTCGCGATGACCAGTCGCCCAACGCACGCGCCCACCGAACAATCAAACGAGCAGATATGTCGTTTCTTTCAGTGGTGGCTCATGGAGCGTGAGTGATTCGCCAACTGGAATTTGACGTGTGAGTTGTTTCACAGTACCAATCG
>CAZSOG010000886.1:0-2832 GCA_964607555.1 uncultured Pirellulaceae bacterium
CCGCGTGCGTCATAGTCATCCTCGTAGCCCACCGTGCCGAGCAGCCGGACGCCGGCCACAACCAAGAACGCCCCGACGATACGGGGGTGGCTGGCGGGACCCGCATTTTCCGCCATCAGTGCGGCCATCGCTGTCCGGTGTGCGTTGTTCAGCGGAAATGTGTATTTCCGAATCGTCTTGCCTGTTTGGGCATCCAGTTTCAAGCAAGTGAGACCCTGAATGCAGTAAACGCCATGATCATCGGCGACGATGTTCCCGCCGCGGTGGGTCGGCGGAAAACGCCCGACTTTTTCAAGATGACGGTTCCACATTTCGCGGCCGTTGTAGGCATCGACCGCGAAAACGTCGTCTTCGCCTTGAATGTAGAGCACGCCATTGGCGAACACGGGCACCGGGGCCCGCCAATGCCGTGAGACGATCCGCGACGGACCGGGCCCACCCCACCAGAGCATTCCCAGTGGTAAATGAACAAGACGGTCTTCCGAGCAGCCGGTCCGCCCGATGTTCCCGTACGCGTGGGTCCACTGGCCGGCGCCCGGCAATTTGCCACGGCGCACGACGATCCCGAGCGGTGATGCGGAGATTTCCTCGGCAGGCACGCCGCCGTCGGCCAGCAACGTTCGCGTGACCGCCTTCGAATCGCCCCCGGCGATCTGGCACGCTACGCCGCCACAGGGGCGCAACACGCGATAAAGGTCCGCCCCTTTCAGCTCTTTGGCGGCGCTGCCCAGTGGTTCACCCCAAACGATCAGGTTGGCGAAGTAGGGATTGTACGGCAGTGTGTCGAAGGAACCGTGCTGGATCGCCGCCCGCACGCCCAGCAGGCCGGCGTCATCCAGTATCTTTTGCACGGCCGCAACTTTCCTCGGACCGGTTCCAGGCAATAGACCACCAGATCGCTCTGCTCAATCAATGCGGTCAACAACTGTCCATCGCCAACCCCAAGCATCAACGCATATCCGGCGCGGACGTCACTGGTTTTGAGAATGTCCGCGGCGCGATGCTTCGCGTCCTCGCCCACACTTGGCTTGACCACGCGATGTGTGATCTGGCGGTCGGAATCTGCTCTGCCAGCACCAAAGCAGTACAGCTTGCCGGCCGTCGAACTCACGATGAACCGCCCGTCGACGGCGCAGATGCCCCGGGTCTCGCCGTCGATCGGCTTCTGCCACAGGATCTTGCCGGTCTGAAAGTCGATCGCCGACACGGTACCGCGTCCACCTGCCAGGATAGTGTCACCCACGCACAACAGCACGAAAACTCGCCCGACATCGGCCTGCCAATGCCGATAGGGCAACGGACTCATCCAGGCCGGGTTGGGGATCAGCCTGCCCGGGCGGGACCTGGTATAGTCCACGCCCGATGCCGCAATGTTTTCGTCGTGCGCCAGGTTCTTGCCGTCCTTCCAATACTTCGCGTAGCCCGTCATCAGTTCGTCGATATCGGCCTTGATAACCGGCCCCTGGCCGGCAAGGATCAGGCTCTTGCCGCGCGCGGCAACGATGTTCTTGGCGGTCAGCGACCAGGCGATCTTGCCGGTGTCGTACTGGATCGCAAACAGCCCCGATGCGGCTCCCGCGGCCGGATCGCGTGGTTTGTTCCGGACGCTTTCCTCGGTGTGCTGGCTGCGGCGTTTGAAAATGACCCAATCCCGCCAAGCCATGACGCGCGACCCGCCCGGCTGATGCGGTTTGTAGCCGAGTCCGTTTTCGTAGAACTGGAACGCGCCCGTGGCGGCGTCAAAGGCGGCCGGGGCGCCGCGCCCCGTCGGCACGTAGAGTCGTCCACGATGCAATGCGAGGTATCCCTGCGGAGCCACCCCGGCAAAGCCCGTCGAGTGGGGAAGTGTCGCGAAGTGGTATCCCGACGTATCGTTCTTCCAGATCACGCTGCCGTCGCCGGGATCGAGGCAGTATAGGAACACGCCGTCCCGCGACCACATGCCGGCCGTGAAATACAGCCGACCTTTGTCGATCAGCACGCCCGACCGCGCCGGCCAGAATAATCGTTTTGCTGGTCATCGATTGCTTCTCCTCTCCCATGCCTTCGACACTCGTAAACACCCGTCTCTCGATTCCTCGCCAGTGAAGAAAACCACACAGATCCTGCTGCCCCGGTTGTCGTCGGGGCGATCCTCACCGGTTCGTTGGATCCACCAGACTCGCCCGCAGCCACCCGCACCCCTGCGTGGATACATAATAGACATTTCTTTGCGCTTAATCCATCGTGATGTATCGCATGCCTGCGCCTTTGGCGATGCGTACCCACCGCCGCGCATCGAACTGGACCGGATTGAATGGTCTGGCGAGCGGTTCATAGTCCGCGGCTCGGATGTCGGCAGCACCCTGAATCCACTCGGCAACACGAGGAACCCGTTTGCCCTTCCCGGTGCCCGCGGGAACGGAATACCGTCCCCAGTGAACGAACATGCCAAATTTGGCGTCGCGAAACCAGGCTTTACTTGCCGCCAAGAGGCCCATCGCCACGGGCTCGTCACAGAGAACCGTTCCATGCGGCGTATTGAATCCGGCAACAACGAGCAGCAGGTAGATGAATCATCTCATGCCAGTGTTACCAGAGTGTAGTGCGGACAATTAATTGGACAGCGTCACCGTTTTTCGTTATTGGTTGGTCAAGGCTTGGCCTGTCGGTATCCAGGCCCTGACCTGTTAAGAGACTGGGGTTGACACATTGATTAGAGCGGCTGGACCAGCATCTCTTTTCTACCGCTGTCGAGGTTGAATACGGCCTTCAGCCATAGGACTTCTTTCCAATCGCGTTATTGTTTAGCCGTCTGCAGCAACCGCAAGTGGAAGAGTGTTTGCGCTTTGT
>CAZSOG010000887.1:0-2829 GCA_964607555.1 uncultured Pirellulaceae bacterium
ATGCACCGCAATTCAACCCAATCTCAAACAGTTACGAACTTTATGCGTACGCTCTGCACCCATTCATTGCTTTGTCCCGGCGCCGCGACCGCGTGCAGTCGGACGAGCACGCAAGATGGTCTCCCGGCCAGAACTTACTCGGCAACACGCCAATTGCGCCAGATCTGGGCCAGCAGTGTCCCGGTAACCATGCAGCCAAAGGTGTACAGGGCAGGGGGGATGGCAGCCGTTTCGTGACCCGGAAACAACTGGAGGGTCAGGACGGTTCCCAAGCCCGCGTTTTGCATGCCGACTTCAAGCGTCAACGCACGCCGCATGGTGGCGGTCAAACCGAGCAGCCGGGCGCCGAAGTAACCGGCCGTGTAGCCGAGCACATTCAGCGCCAGCAGCGCCCCGGCAACGCTTGGCGTGGCGTGGGCCAGGCGATCGCGGTTCAGGCCGACGACGACGGCGATGATCCACAGGATTGCCAGGTTCGCGATGTTTGCTGCGGCGCGGTTGGCCAGACGCTGTGCCGTGCTGCTGAAGCGAACCAATGCATGCCCGGCAACCACGGGCACGACTACCGTCAACATCAGGTTCCATGCGACTTGCAGTGGATGAAAATGCCGAGCCACATTGGCGAGCGATCCGCCCAACGTCAATGTCATCACCAGCGGTACGATCAGGGGGGAGAGAAGCGTTGCCGAGGTGGTCAGGCTGACGGAATAGCTGACGTTGCCACGGGCCGCCAGCGTCAAAACGTTCGATGCCATGGCGCCGGGAACGCACCCGACCATGATCACGCCGAGCATTGCGTTCGGCGGCAGGTGGAAGCACCGACCAATCAACCAAGCCAGCGCCGGCATCGAAATATACTGCACGGCCGTACCGCCAAATACGGTGGGCCAACGACGCGCGACCTGGCGGACCTCGTCGACCGGCAGCAGGCATCCAATCGAGAACATCGTGACCGCGATGACCGCCGATAACCACGGGCGACTCGCGGAGAACGGATCGAACCCGAAACCGAACGCTGGCCAGGCCCATGCCATGGCGGAAGACACGACAAGCCAGACAACGAGGTATTTACTGAGCATTGAGTCTCCGTGGAATTCGCCGTGTCGTGCATATCATGTCACGAGCAGGTTTTCAAGTGCCGTGTTCAGGTGCTCGAACTGGAACGTGAAGCCAGCTTCGGAGGCCACGCGGGGCAAGACGCGTTGCGACGCCAACAGGACCTCGGCCAGTTTTCCAAATCGCAACCGCAAAAGGGCTGCCGGAACCGCGGCGAATGTTGGGCGGTGAATCGTCTCGCCCAGCGTCTTGGTAAAACGTAGATTAGTGGTGGGATTCGGAGCCGTCGCGTTGATGGGCCCGTGCAATGTCGCCGTCTGCATCGCGAAGACGATCAGATCCGTCAGATCCTCGATGTGGATCCACGGCATCCATTGGTGTCCCGTACCGAGCCTGCCGCCCAAGCCCAGTTTGAAGGTGGGGAGCATCATCTTGAGCGCGCCGGCATCGCGTCCCAACACGATTCCAATACGTAAGTGGACAACACGGATACCCGCCGCGGTCGCATGGGACGCTTCACGCTCCCAGTCGTCGCACAGCTTTGCCAGAAAATCACTGCCGGCGCCGGCTCGTTCGTCGATGATCTCGTCACCACGGTCGCCATAGTAGCCGACCGCCGATGCGGCCACGAGGACGCGTGGTTTTTTTTCCAGCCCGGCCAGTGTCTGCACAAGATGTCGAGTGCCCAGAATGCGACTGTCACGGACACGCCGCTCCTTGGCACGCGTCAACCGGCCGTGCAACAGCGCCTCTCCCGATAAATGGATGACGCTGCCAACCCCGTCAAATGCCGGGACGGGAGGCGGAGTGGCAGTCGATTCCCAATCGTAGACCTCCTGGTCGCGCAGATCGAGCAGGTTCCGCGCCGCGGAGCCGGGACGACTCAGGACCACGGGATGCTTCAGTTTGGGGATCAGGGAACGACCAATGAAACCCGTGCCACCAGTGACCAGTGTACGCATGACCGTCTCCCTTACCTGGTGAGAATTCGGTGAGACTCAAGGAATCAGACCTTGGTTTTTCATCCATGCCTTACATAGCTGGGGCCACAGTTCGGTCCCCGTCGTGCCGGCGGCCAGTCCAAGCCCGTGCCGGCCGCGTTCGAATACATGCAGTTCCGCGCGCACGTTGGCCTTCTTCAGTGCCTGGTAATACACAATGCTGTTTTCGGCCGGGACAACTTTATCTTCCCAAGTTGTCCACAAAAAGGCCGGTGGCGTTCGCGGCGTCACTTGCCGCTCGTTGGAGAGGCTGGCGACCAGTGCCGGAGCGGGGTCGTTGCCCAAGAGATTACGCTGCGTTCCGCGATGGGTGAAAGGTTGGCCAAACGCGATCACCGGATAGCACAGAATCGCGAAATCGGGCCGGCAACTCTGACGGTCAATTGGATCCTGGGCGTCCGCATGCCCCGCATCGAAATGGGTCGCCACGGTTGACGCCAGGTGGCCGCCCGCGGAAAACCCCATCACGCCGATCTGCTTCGGATCGATTTTCCAGTCCGCCGCGCGGGCGCGGACCAGTCGCACGGCACGCTGTGCATCCAACAAGGGCGCCGGGTGCCCGTACCCCTTGCCACGATGGCGATAGTCAAGCACGATACCAGTGACGCCAAATGTGTTGAACCAGCGTGCGATGTCGTGTCCCTCGTAACTCATTGCCAGCGCGCCGTACCCGCCGCCCGGACAGATGACCACCGCGGCGCCGGTCGCCGCGGCGACCGGCGCGCGATAGACCGTGACGTTCGGACTATCTTTCGGTGCGTGCCCCAACGCA
>CAZSOG010000888.1:0-2823 GCA_964607555.1 uncultured Pirellulaceae bacterium
TCCAATTCCCCCACGCCCCACCGAGCAACTCAAATCCCTAGCTTCTCCCCGTCCACGACCTCGATGCGTGGTCCCGTGCAAAAACTTGACTCAAGATCATCAAATTTCCGCCCATAAGGTCTCTAACGAGGCGTTGCCTCCAACCAACTGACGCATGCCGGCGCAATGGAGACCTTCGGTCGCTCCCGTGCGGGGTCAGGAGACCCGCGCACAGCGCGGATTGGTACTGTTCAACACTAATGATACCACCCCGGAAAGTCGGCAACACGCAGAATTAATCCGGCCGGTCGTAGAAAAGTCGAAGGCATTTCAAGATAATATTCTCCGATATTAGCGAGAATTAGCGTCGATTAGTGTTCCTTTTCTTCTGGTCCATGAACAGTTACAAGAAATTGGACATCCTTCCGTGGTTGACCAACAACGGGGAGACCTGAAGAAACATGATTCGCTACAATACCGAGTGTCAACATCCGAGTGTGACTCGGCCCTAAGTTGCAAACTGTCGAATTGGATTTGAAAAGGAGTTAACCGTGATACCAGGAATCAGTCTCGGGCTGGCCCTCCTCTGCGCTTTCGTTATCCAAGGACCGGCGTTTGGTCAGCAGCTCGTTTCGGACGACGCAGTTGAGTGTCACGCGCGGGACGGCATCCCCAATGTTCTGCGAAAGCTGCACGCGGGCAAGGACGTCCGCATCGCTTATCTGGGCGGCAGCATTACTGCCCAGCCGGGCTGGCGTGTGCAGACGACCGCATGGTTCCGGCAACAGTACGCGAACAGCCGCGTCGATGAGATCAATGCGGCGATCGGCGGCACCGGTTCGGATCTGGGTGCATATCGGTTGCAGCACGATGTCCTGGTACACAAGCCCGACCTGTTGTTTGTCGAGTTTGCCGTGAACGATGGTGGCGCCCCGGTCGCGCGGATTCTCAAATCGATGGAGGGAATTGTTCGGCAAACGTGGCGTGCGGATCCGGAAACAGACATCTGTTTCGTGTATACGCTGACGCAGAACATGCTGGCAACGTTGCAGGCCGGACGATTCCCGCGTGCCGCGAGCACCATGGAGCGTGTCGCGGACTACTACGGGATTCCTTCGATTCACCTGGGATTGGAAGTCGCCCGGCTGGAGCAGCAAGGCCGCATCCTGTTCAAAGGTCCCAAACTTAAAACGGGCGCCGCGAAGAAAAAACGGTCGGGCATAACGGTTTTCTCGGCGGACGGTGTCCACCCTTATCCGGACACTGGCCATCCATTCTACCGCGCGGCAATTGTCCGTGGCATGGCGCGCATGGCGAACCTTGGCAACCCCGGCCCTCACCGGTTGAAAAAACCGCTCGTCGCCGATAACTGGGAACATGCGGCCATGATTCCCATCCACCAGGTCGACATGTCTGCGGGCTGGACAAGATTGGACCTTGAAACGGACCCGGTCGGGAAGCGCTTCCAGAACCGCGTCCCTGAACTGTTCAAGGCGAATCGGCCGGGCGTGAGCATCTCGTTCAAGTTCAAAGGGACAGCAGTGGAGATTTACGACATTCTCGGCCCCGACTGTGGACAGGTGCTCGTGCAACTGGACGACCAGCCACCCCAGCTCGTCCCGCGGTTTGATGCCTACTGCACGTATCATCGGCTCGCGACTTTGAGAATCGGGCGTGATCTCCCAGACACGGTGCACCGCGTCCACGTCGAGATTCACCCCAAGCAACCCGACAAGGCAAAGATTCTGCGCAAGCGGAATCAGACAATCGACGATCCCGATCGGTTTAATGGCACCGCGTGGTACGTGGGCGCGGTCCTGGTAATCGGGCAATTGGTCCAGTGATCTTCTGATCTTCGCGCGATGCAGGCACGTCGGGGCGACCCGACAGCGGATGTTCGGCCAGGTTTCCGACGCCGCAACGTCTGCTAAATGATCGATCGCAAGAATGCGACAGTCGCACAACCGGGTAAACACACTCGGCATATCACCACCGTTGACGGTCTAACACAGGAACCCAATCATGCTCGGCCTGCAACTGGCGGATCTTCTTGCACTTGGAGGCTATTTTGTTTTGGTCGCGTGCATTGGAGTATGGACGGCGCGACGGGTACGCAGCGTGGCGGACTTCGTCATGCCACGACGATTTGGCAAGACGTTGATGATCTTCTTCGGCTTTGGGACGGGCACCCACTCCGATCAGGCCGTCTCGGTGGCGTCCAAGAGTTTCACCAATGGCGCGTCGGGCATCTGGTATCAGTGGTTATGGCTGTTTCCGACACCTTTTTACTGGCTGATCGCGCCGATGATGCGTCGTTTCCGGGCGTTAACGACTGCGGACGTGTTCGCGCTCCGCTATAACCAGTCGGTCGCGGTTCTGTTCGCGGTCGTCGGGTTGATGCAGTACATGGTCAATATCGGTGTGATGCTGAAGGGATCGGCGCACGTGATCGAGGCGAGCACGGGCGGTTCCCTGAACGCCAATGTGGCGATTGGGGTCATGACGGTTTTGTTCGTCGCGTATGGGATGGCGGGTGGGCTGCACGCAGCCGTGCTGACCGATTTCATTCAGGGCGTGTTGACGCTGCTGTTTTCCTTCATGTTATTGCCCGTTCTGTTGAATGCGATCGGCGGTCTGGAGGCTCTGCACGGCCAGGTGTCGCCCGACAAGCTGACACTCGTGGCGCCGGCGGAGATCGGCGTCTTCTATGTCGCCGTGATTGCGATTAACGGTCTGGTCGGGATCGTGACGCAACCGCACACCATGAGTAACTGCGCGGCGGGGCGCACGGAGCTGGACGGCCAAATCGGCTGGATGGGCGGCAATCTGCTCAAACGCATCTGC
>CAZSOG010000889.1:0-2809 GCA_964607555.1 uncultured Pirellulaceae bacterium
GCCCAGAGAGTGAACTGGTCGCCGCGACTACCGCACTTGTGACAACAGTAGCAGCCGAGTGCCACGTTGACTGAGAACGCTCTTCGATGCTTGTGCTCAGCTTCGTGCAACGGACAGTATCCGTACCATTGCGCCCCGCGACGAGACGTGCATTGGAAGCCGATTAAGTCCAGCACCTGTGCCATGGTAATCTCGTGGCGCAGTCGGTTGAAGTCGATACCCGGCATGGCGGATCCTCTCTCGTTGAAAACAAAGAGACCGTTCCGTTCCCTCTCTCTATATGGGGAACGGGAACGGCCTGTCTCAGACACCTCGGCGTGTGGTCAGCGGGTGCGTTGCCAGCCGGTCGGTGTCCGGCTGATTTGCCCGGCTTGCTGGAGCGACTCCAGTGCTTTGCCCAACCGTTCATTTTTAACCGACAGCATGTCCCGAAGCTTCGCCCGAGTCAGCACGCTGTTTTCGGCCAGGAGATCAAGCACCTGTTTTTGCAGGTCGCGTCGTTTCTGGTCACCGACGTCTCCAGCCACTTCGAGATGCGTGCTGGCCGCGTCCGTCGTGACGAGCTCGAGGTACACACTGCGCGCGGCGGCGGCCGCCCGGTGCTCGCTCGATAACGTCAGCCGCGCGCCGGTCCGCCGGAGATAAAGATTCGAGTCCCCGAAGGCGTGGATGTCACTCGAACCGCGCAGTCCCTGGCCGGCCGCGGTGCCGCCTGGGGCGTTCTTCCGCGTATGATGTACCAAGACTACCGCAAGGTCCAGGTCGCGCTGCAGCGCGCGGAAGTACGCTAATAAAGCGGCCACTTCCCCCGCATGGTTTTCATCGATCCCATGGAGCCGAACCAGTGGATCCAACAGCAACAGCCGAGGACGAAGACGTCGGGCCGTTTCCTGCAGTTGCGTGCGATGTGGATCACGATCCAGCCGGAGTACGGGAGCCGTGATTACATGGATGGGAACCGAATCGATTTGCAGACCGCGGTGGCGGGCGATGCCCTCGACCCGTTCGCGCACAATGGGCAAGGAGTCCTCCGCCAGATAGACGAGTACCGGGCCCGGCTGGGGTACCTCGTAACGATCCAGACACGCGGTCCCGGTCGCGACGCTCAACGACATGTCCAACGCCAGCCACGTCTTGGAACACTTCGGCGCGCCCCCGATGACCCCCACCGCGGCGGCTCCCCAAAGTTGATCGATGAGCCAGCGCTGGGGATTCTCCTCGGCGACGATGTCCGCAACGCGAACCACGGGGAGTAATTGGCGGTTCTCAACAATCATTTCAAGCCCTCGCTTTCTTCTTGGATGCCGGTCCCTTGGGATGAAACAACTCGAGATAGAACTTCTCGTCCAGCTGGCTCACCTCGTGCGCGCTGCCGTAGGCAAGCAACTCGGCTGCCATGGTCATCAGCAACCGGTAATTACCGGCCGCATGATCGACCAGCGCCTCGATGAGCGGTTCGGTCATCAGCGTGGCGTTGCCCGCCCTGGCCAAGGCGTGCTGGAGCAATTCCAGCAACTCGTCGCGCGGCGCCGGCTCGGTCCGCAACCGCGTACGAATCCGCGTGCTCAACGGAATCAAGTCCGGCTGCCGCAGCAGCTCCAGCAGCCGGTCGTCTCCGGCCATGACGATCGTCAACAGACTCGTGGCGTCAAAGTCGGCGCTGGACAAGATGCGCAATTCGTTGAGCACATCCGGCGTCATTTCTTGCGCCTCGTCGATCAACAGCACCGGTTTGATGCGTGCCGAGGCGACATGCGACTTCCATTTTTCACGCAGGGCCTTGAACCCGCCCCAACGGTTTGACGGGCTCAGCTTTACCGCGAAGATATCGCCCAGTTCCCGATAGAAGTCGGCATTCTTGGACTGAGGACGCTCCAGAACGCCGACCACCACGTCGCGGATCGACGCCAGACGCCGCGCGATAATCCGCAACGCCACGCTTTTGCCGGTCCCCGACGGGCCGCTGATCAAGGCAAAACCGCCTTCTTGAACGAGTTGCTCGACGCGCCAGACGAAGCTCTCGATTTTCGGGGTCACCAGCAGGGCTTCACTAGGCAGTTCCGGCGTAAACGGATTCCATTTCAGTCCCCACAACGATAACAGTCGCTTGGTGTTCATGCGTGTTTCTTTCCTTTCTTCGGCGTCGGTGGTTTCGGGAGGTAGGCCGGCGGTAGTCCCATGGCCGTGTACTGGTCGAGAATCTGTTGCAGTAGGGGTGGCAATGGCCGGTCCACGCCACTCGGCTGCGGCGTGTTGTCGGCCGGCGTCGTCGCATCCGGCGCGACCACGGGGTCGACCAGCGCGCGGCGGCCGTCAGCATTGGCGACGCGGTCCAACGGATAAATGGGGGCCAGAACGGTCCCGTTTCGCGGATCGACCAGATCCACGTGCCCCAGGTCCCAACGTGCGTAACGCACCGTTACGCGGCGGAAGTGACGCAGCCGCGCCGGGATCTCGAAACGCACGCCCGCCAGTGAAATCGTGCCATCGCTTTGCCGTTGCGTCCGGGTGGTTTGTAGACGAAACGCGTCACGTAGCGCTTGACTCGAAGGGCACGCACGCAACACGTCGGGCGCCTTGGCGAAACGCTCGACCGGTGACATCGAAAGTTCCCGATGCACCGCGCGGTTGTATTCGATTTCCATCCATGCCTGCGTCACTTCATTCAAGAAGTCGAGGGTCGGTTGGACGCCCTCGAGCATTTCCATCAGGCGGCCTTCCAGGGTGGCCCACAGACGCTCTTGCTTGCCATTCTGGAAGGAACAAACATAGAGCACCCAAAACGAGATGCTCTAGACCCTCAGCGGAA
>CAZSOG010000890.1:0-2801 GCA_964607555.1 uncultured Pirellulaceae bacterium
GCGGTGGACAGGGATACGGCCAAAGCGGTTTGCGTTGGTCGGTGGGGTGCCGGTCACTGGCTCGCCCAAGCCGGCGCCGCCCAAGTTGATTGGTGTCGCGCCAAGAATCGTGGCGGACCGCAAGAAAACGATCGCTGCGCGCCGGCCGCATGCACGGCTGGTCGCCTACCTCAACTGCGGCGGGCAACTCAAGTCGACCGGCACACCGACGGTGGAAATCGCTCAACAGAACGGTTCCGCTTATCAGTTTCCGGTGGCGGACGATCATGTGCCTCTCACCCAAGCAACCGTCGTGTTCGATGGGGAACGGATCGTGTTTCGAGTCACCGGCCTGACGGCAACAAAACACTATACGATCGGCCTGACATGGTGGGATTTCGATGATGGTGGACGCACGGAGATGGTGGTGGCGCGGTCACTCGACGGCAAACGCGTCCAGTTAATCGTCCCCGCGATTCGATTGCCAGACTACGAGACAGATCGGCAGGGGCCGGCGGAAAAGGTGTTCACGGTCCCCGCGCATTTTGCTGCCAAGGGCGGCCTGGAAATTCTGGTCGACAAGGTGACCGGCGTCAATGCCGTGGTAAGCGAAGTATGGGTCTGGCAAACGGACTGATCCGTGGGGCACCGGCCGATAGAGTTCCCGTGCGGCGCGTCAGGGCTTAGAATAATGGGCACGCTGGGTGGCAATCGGTTGAAACGTGCGTATTCGGCTGGTTGTTGAATTGGAGCCGCTCACGTGCCTGCGGGAAGATTCTTCGGCGCGGCGCGTGGCAGCAGGTCGATCCTCTTTCTCATCAAGGTGCAAAATATGTCACGACACGAACGTCTCGCAAGTTCACGGCGCGGATTCTTGTCCGCGGCGCTCGGCGCCGCCTCCGGGGTCCTCGTCAGTCCGGCCATTTGCACGGCGCGCAAGACCGACTCGGCCGTGATCGTCGGACACGGCGACTACCGGTACGAAGCGATCCATGACTGGCCGCGACTTCCGGCCGAGTACGCGTGGCAGACGACGCACGGCGTGGCGGTGGACCGGGCCGGCAATCTGTATGTCATTCACGAGGGACATGCGAACCAACTGGATCACCCCTCGATTTTCGTATTTGATGCGAAGGGACGCTTCGTGCGCGCCTTCGGCAATCAGTTTCAGGGCGGGGGCCACGGTCTGGAAGTCCACGAAGAGGACGGGCAGGAGTTTCTGTACGTGTGCGCCTATCAACAGGTCAAGGCGATTGCCAAACTGGATTTGCAGGGCGAAGTGGTGTGGTTGCGCCATGCGCCGATGGAATCGGGCATTTACGCGGATGGCGAGGCATCGAAACCGCAAAAGGTGTGGGGCCGCGATCGTTTCATGCCGACCAACACGGCGTTTCTGCCCGGGAGCGATTTCTATGTGACGGACGGATACGGATCGTATTACGTGCACCGTTATCGCCATTCGGCCGATTGGCGGTCGGATTTTGGCGGACCGGGTGAGGGAAAAGGGACATTCAACACGCCCCATGGAATCTGGGTCGATAATCGGCCCGGGCGAACGCCCCGTATTGTCGTCGCGGATCGTGCCCATCACACACTGCAATACCTGACGCTCGAAGGGAAGTACATCGAGACGATTTCCGGTTTTGGGCTGCCGGCGAATATTTCGACGTACCAGGACTTGATGATCGTGCCAGAACTGCTGGGACGGGTGTCGGTTCTAGACAAGGATAATCAAGTGGTCGCGCGACTCGGAGACGACTCGGCCCGCATTCGCGCGGATAACAAGTTCGCGATCCGCCGCGATCCGCGGCAGTGGCGACCGGGCAAGTTCGTGCACCCGCACGACGCGTGTTTTGATGCGGATGGCAATATCTTCGTGGCCGAGTGGGTCGCGACGGGCCGCGTTACGAAGTTAAGGCGTTTGACCTGACGCGGAAGCGTGCGTGCGGGGCGACCAGGGCAAGAACATGGTGGCCAAGAACATGCGACCACGATGTTCTTGCCGCTGCAAAAAAAAAGCCGCTCGAAACATGGTGTTTCGAGCGGCTTCATTTTTGACGTAATGTCAGGACGTTGGATCGGCGGGCGGTTCACGCCTGCCGACCGGGCCATGCAATCAGTAGGTCAATACGGCATCGATACCGAAGAGCGTCGTATCACGCCGGTTTAGCGCGTTATTGACTTTGTAATCATCCCAGCGCACTTCGGGCCGGATGACCAGGTTGGCCATCGGGTGGTAATTAGCACCGAGCGTGAGACTGTTGACTTCACCGGACGCGCCACGACCAAACCGCGGGTCCTTAAACCACTCGTACCGCAATCCGAACCCCCAGCAGTCGTTCCATTTGTAGGTCAGATACTGGCCAATATCGACGGCGTCCTGGCCGCTGTCCAGGAACGTGTCGTTGTCGATCAAGTCGCTTTCGACAACATACGTCCAGCGGTTGCGATTGTAGGTCGCCACGAGCGAATGGGCATAACCGTTGTTGTCACTTCCGACACCGTTGGGAGTATCGTAGCCAAAGTCGCCCATGCTGGTCGTGTACTTGAAGTTCAGATTGTCGGTCAATTGCAGGCTGAACCCACCCAGGAATATGCTGCCGCCGTTGTTCTCGAATCCAGTGTCCCAACCTTGCGTCCAACCACCCCAGGCCGTGATGTCGTCCGACACGTCATATTGCAGCATGACGCCCGTGTGCGTGAACGGCTCGAGATTGTAGAACGAGAAGGCATGGGAATAGAAGAAGTTCCGCGTGGCCGGAATACTCTCATAGCCTTGAATCGTGTAAAAGTGACCGAACTTGGCCGTCAACTTGTTGTAG
>CAZSOG010000891.1:0-2797 GCA_964607555.1 uncultured Pirellulaceae bacterium
GCGAACAACGGGAACGCTGCGGAACAAGGGCGTACTCCCTTGTGGGTTGCGGGCCACCCGCATTAGGGTTCTTCTTGAAAAGACCCCAAAACGGCCGTTTCAAACCAGTAGGATCGACGTCCGCAGCCAACGACGAAGCGGAGCTATGCCCCCTCCAGATAGTCTCATGCCAGGGTTTTTCGCACCTCTCAGCACTTGGTCACCGCAAAAATGTCCGATCTAGAAACTGTTGAACGTGTCGTCGCCGCAGCCTGGAATCCGAGCGATTGGGCGGACGTGACTACTATTATTGGGGTGTCAGGTGGACCTGATAGTGTGGCATTGCTTCGCGCTTCGGTTAACCTGTTTCGTACCCAACGGCAGCCGACCGGCCGGCTTCTGGTAGCCCATTTTCACCATCGAATGCGGGCGGCTGAGGCGGACGCGGACGCGGATTTCGTGGCGGATCTCTGTCGGCGTTTGGATCTGCCCTACCATCAGGCGACGGCCCACAGTGCGGCATGCCCCGGTGGCGATGGCTTGGAAGCCGAGGCGCGTCAGCAGCGGTACGCGTTTTTCCGTGAATTGGCCGGGCAAACAGGCGCCCGTTATGTCGCGACGGGCCATACGGCGGACGACCAGTGCGAAACGATATTACATCGGATTATCCGCGGGACCGGGCTCGATGGGCTCGCGGGTATCCCCGCCGTTCGGCCGCTCAATGAACTTACAACGATCGTGCGGCCGTTGCTTACGGTCGGCCGTGAAGCCATCTTGGGCTACCTGGCGGGGCTCGATCAGCCCTATCGGGTTGATTCGAGCAATTGCCGGACCGACCTAACGCGCAATCGGATCCGGCATCGGCTAATCCCTGGTTTGGCTGAACAGTATAACCGCAGCATTACTGCGGCGATAATTCGACTGGGGCGGCAGGCGGCGTCGGCGATGGCCGTTCTGGACGAGCTAATTGACCCGCTCTGGGATGAGGCGGTGCGGGAAATTGACCAGGAAACGGTACAGCTCCGATGCACAGTGCTCGCTGACCGATCGCCGTACCTGGTGTGCCGTTTGCTTACCAGGGTCTGGAAGACGCGCGTTTGGCCCATGCGTGACATGGGAGAAGCCCAATGGCGCCGGCTGGCATCGTACATCCAAGAGGCGACGGTTGACCCGGCGGCGATCACGCTTCCCGGTCCCGTGCGCGCGCGGCGTGACGGCGTGATTGTATGGCTTGAACGGGGGGGTGGCATCAAATAAAAATCGTCTTGACCCGCTGGCCCGCCTCGGCCTACCATGCCACGATTTCTTCGCTGCGGGCATTCCGTAAGCCGGCGTTTGCGAGTTCCATTTCGCATACCCGTCGACGACGTGCCCTTGTGCTTTGCCTAATGCGGGAGGCCCGCAACCCACAAGGGAGTACGCCCTCCTCCATCGCACATGTTTGAAACCAGGTTTTGTGACAGCCTCTTAGAATAATTCGTGAGCTCCCGGGCGCCGCGCGTGCCACTTCCAATCGAGATCTGTATATGACGAATTCACGTCGTTCCTGGTGGGTCGCCTGGGCGCTTGCCGTGGCCATGGGCCTCCGGCTGATCGCGGCCATCGGGTGGCAACAGCACCTTGGCGGCACGCGGGAACTTGGATTTCCCGACAGTCATGGCTATTGGCACCTCGCACGCCAGATCGTGCACGGGCAGCCGTACCAGTACGGTGGACCGGAACTTAGTGTATTTCGCGCGCCCGTATACCCGTTGGTTCTCGCGGGGTTGTTTTTCATGATCGGCGATGATCCGCCCGTGCTCTGGGGACGGCTGGTCGGGGCCGTCGGCGGTACCCTGGCCGTTGCCGGCCTTGCGTTGCTCGCCGGGCGCCTATTCGATCAGCGCGCGGCACGGATCGCCGCGTGGATGGCAGCATGCTATCCAGGCGCGATCGGCATGAGCGTTTTCATACTGAGCGAGGCCGTGTTTGTCCCACTGATGGTCTTGCAACTGAGCTGCTGGGCGGCGGCGTGGCAAGCCACCACACGTCGGGCCACCGTTCGCTGGGCTCTGCTCGCCGGAATTGCCACGGGATTGGCGACCCTTGCCCGCCCCAGTTGGATGCTGTTCATGCCCATGGCCGTGGCGGCCGCCATTCTGTTCAGTCGTGCACGATTGCGGCATCTCGCGATCGGCACCCTGATGGTCACGGCCATGTGCCTGGTTATGTGCCCTTGGTGGGTGCGGAACTACCGCGTCACGGGGACCTGGGTCCCCACGACGTTGCAACTGGGGGCGAGCCTCTACGATGGCCTGAACCCGCGCGCGAACGGCGCGAGCAACATGTGGTTTGCGCGGCCCTTCTACAAATCGCTCGCCGACGCCGACGCGCGGCAACAACGACCGTCACGAGAGAACTTCGAAGTGCGCCTCGATCGCCGCCTGCGTGACGCCGCGATCGCTTGGGCAGAAAGCCATCCAAACGCCGTAATCCGGCTCGCCGTTCGCAAGTTCGCACGCATCTGGAGCCCGTGGCCGCACGCCACCGAGCTCCAGAGTTGGCCCATCCGGTTGGTGATCGCCGTCGGCTACGTGCCGCTGTTGGTTTGCGGAGTTCTTGGTACGGTCGTGTATGCACGGCGCGGCTGGCCCTACCTCCTGTGTGCGTTACCCGCCGTCTATTTCACCATGCTCCATGTGATTTTTGTCGGTTCGATTCGCTATCGACAACCGGCCATGGTCATGGCGATCGTGCTCGCGGCAGGGTATGTGGGGAAAATAAGAAATAAGAAATAAGAAATAAGAAATTAGAAATTAGAAATTAGAACTGGACTTTT
>CAZSOG010000892.1:0-2793 GCA_964607555.1 uncultured Pirellulaceae bacterium
CAGATCTCTCATCAGCGGCGTCGGCTCGTATCATCCGGGCGGGTTGCGATGTGCGTGCTCGGCCGTGCCGACAGGAGATAAACGCGTCCGCGCGCGCCCGCGTACTTGAGCAGCTCGGCGGAATCGCCCAAGGTTGCGCGCAACAGCGCCACGCGTGTCTCATCGCCGACCAATACCATGGGCGAATGTTCCGTCAAGAGTCGCCGGACCACAGGGAATTCGGGGACGTCCAGGTGTCGGATCACACGTGGATCCAGATAGAAACTCGCGGCATCCGACTGCCGGTCGAGGTAGATGACCGGGGCGGTCGGCGTGCCCAGCTGGGCTTGCAGGCGAGCGGCATTCGCGTTGATGGACCGGTAGGCGGACAATTCCGGCACGAACTGCTGGAAGGCAAATGCCATGATCACCAGACAGAGCCCGCATGCCAAAGGCCAACTCACGGCACGTCCGGCCCACCAGCGACGCCGTGCCGCCAGGGTGACCAAGAGCCCGCCGGCGATGGCCACCATGCCAAAATCCAAAACGTGGCTCCAGCCCGTCCCCGGGCGCAGCCACAGGTCGGCGATCGCCAGCCCCAGGCCGGTCGCCAAGGCGAGCGCGGCAGCCCAAGCGGGCAAGCGTCGCGCCAGCATCCGAAAGTACGCGATCGGCGAATGTGCATCGAGCACGGCAAGCAAGGCCGCCGCCTGGAGCAAGCACAGCAACGGGAGGGCAGGCAGAATATACGTTGGCAACTTGCAGCTGGACGCCGAGAAGAAACCGACGATCCACGCGGCCCCGAGCGCGATGCCTCCCAGCTCGGCCGTCCGCCGCCCACGTAGCGACGCGTCGCGGCTGAACAGGAAAACCGCCAGTGGCGTGAAGAGCAAGGAACTTGGGAACATGCCAACTGCCAAAACCGGGACGTAATACCAAAACGGCTCCTTGTGAATGAACGTGCTGACGAATCGCACGACATGTTGTTGCCAGAAAAAATACTCGATAAACCCCGGCTGACGCGCGGCCATCAGCACGAACCAGGGCAATGTGATCGCACCGGCAACCGTCCCGAACAGCAACCAATGGACGATCCGCACGCGATCGAGTCGCTGCATCAGCCAAAACGCCATGAGCAACGGCGGCACAACCAAGACGGGTGCGACCGGCCCTTTTGTCAATACACCCAGGGCGAGCGCGACTGCCGCCAGCACCCACCAGCCCAGGTGCAGGCGGACAGCTTGAGTTGCCGCCACGCCCGCCAACAACGCAACCGTCGTGAACAGAGTTAGCAGGCTATCCATCACGAGAAATCGTCCGGACAAGACAAACCCCAGACACAGAAACATCATGATCGCGCCGAGATACGCCGGCGCGTCGCCGATAATGCGGCGCCCGATCCAAAACGTGGCAAGCACGGTCAGCATGGCCGCCAACGCGGCCGGCACGCGCGACGAGAATTCGTTCGCGCCAAACACGCGAAAACTGCCCGCCGTCATCCAATAGAGCAAGGGCGGTTTGTCTAAATACGCCGCGCCACGCAAGCGCGGTACCAAATAGTCGCCCGACTGGACCATCTCGAGCGCGATCTGCGCGTAGCGGCTTTCATCCGGCTCGATCAACGGGTACGTAAGACGCCCGAATAACATGAACAATGCCAGAACGACAAGTGACATTAAAGCGGCAGCACTCCGGCGACCCGTCCAACTGCCCGGCGCGGTCCCGGCAGTTGCCGGCCGACCCGGGAACAGGATCGTCTTCCACCAAAACCGAACCATCGCCAACAGCACCGGAATCGTGTGCCATACCGATACCGTGCTCGTCCCGCGCGGCCGCGGCCGATGCGTCACCCCGACCTCCACGACCGACCGGCCCGCGAGCCGTGCCTTGGTCAGCATCTCCGCATTGACCAAGAACCCGTTCGTTTCAATCGGTGTTGACTCAATCACCTCACGGCGGAATAGCTTCAACGCACAGTCGCAGTCACGGACTCCCGTTCCCAACGCCGCACTCACCATCGTGTTGTAGACGCGTGAGTAGAAACACCGCAGCCATGGGTCCTGGCGATCAATGCGGTATCCGCAAGCAATATCGTGACTGCGCAGCAATAACGTGAGCCGGTCCAGTTCGCGCACGTCAAATTGGCAGTCCGCGTCGGTAAAGCCAATCCACGCCTTGGTCGCCGCCGTGAAACCGGTCCGTAACGCCGCGCCGTACCCTTTGTTCGTGCCATGGGCAATCACGCGCACCGCGGGCCGCGTCCGCGCTTCCCGTTCCGCGAACTCGCCCGTCCGGTCGGAACTGCCGTCGTCAACCACGAGGATCTCATAATCCGTGGTCAGACCCCGCAGCGCTGTATCCGCCTCCTGGATCGCCTGCTGAATCACCGCCTCTTCGTTATACGCGGGCAGTACCAGTGAAATGCGGGGCTCGGGCCGTGGGCCCCCCAACGGACCGCTTCGTGACGTTGCATCCATGCTGCGTCTCACTTCTTAAACACACAGAGTCCGCGTCTCGCAAGTGTTCTGTTCTGGCCACTTGAGACGCCCGACAATACCCATTTAACCTACATCGCCCATTTACCCAACTATACTGCGGCAATGGGCCAAGCGACCGATATAATCACAAGATTTAGCGATTGGGTCTACATCAGTTTTGTCCCGAGCGCTATATTCTTGCCACAAGATATTCGTGGCCGTTCACGGCCTTTGGCCATGAACGGCAGGTTCGTTCACTCTTACTCTTAATCTTAATCTTAATCTTACTCCTGATCGACATGACGTGTCACGTTGCGCGACGATTCTCCCGATTCAT
>CAZSOG010000893.1:0-2779 GCA_964607555.1 uncultured Pirellulaceae bacterium
GATTAAGATTAAGAACTAACCCGCCGTTCATGGCCAAAGGCCGTGAACGGCTACCGGAGAGCATGTCCGATGAACCCCACGCACCGCGCAGGTACGCACCGCTCGGCCGCCGAGTCCCAGGCTACGTGCGCCGGCTCGACGGCGCCCACTGGGGTCGGCACCCCGGGCGCGACCGAGCATGCGGGCCTGCTGGCCGCCATCTCAGAGTGTTGTCCGTACGCGATCATTGTCCATCATGTTGGTCGGGTTATTTACGCGAATTCTTCCGCCCGCACGCTGCTCGGGCATACCGAGACGGCCGGCGTTGTCGGGCACGCATTGGACGAGTTGATCAGGCCGGACTGCGCGGCCGCGTTGTGTGCACTCGATGGCTCATCGATGTCCGCTGGTGCAACGCCACGCGGCTTCCATTTGGTGCGACGAGACGGCCGGTGCATGGACGTCCAGGTGGAGGCCTTGCGCGTGGCGCTCGCCGACCGCACCGTGACCAGACTACTCCTGCGCGCGACGACGGCCGCCGAACGCACGCAGCAAACGCTCCAAGAGACCGAGGCGCTTTTACGTTCGGTCATGGAGAGTTCAGCTGACTATATTCTGTCAATTGATCCCCGGGATGGCGGTATCCTCTACTTGAATCGTAGCACCGTGATCGGCAAGACCACGCGTGATTATCTGGGCACCAGTATCTTCGACGTGCTCAACGAGTCGTCCGCGCGTGTGTTGCGCGAGTGCGTGGATCGGGTACTCGCGACCGGGGGCAACGGTTCATGCGAGTTGACGGTTGATCACCCGGACACTGGACTGCGTTACCTCGACGTGACCGTCGGCCCGGTCGTGCGCGATGGACAGGTTGCTTCCTTGACGCTCAATAGTCGTGATATCACCGCGCGGAAGCAGGCGGAGCGGTCGTTGCGGGACCGCGAACAGAAGCTGCGCATCCTGATCGAACAATTGCCGGCGATCTTGTGGACGACGGACCGGGATCTGATTTTCACGTCGTGCCGTGGCGCGGGGTTACGGACGCTGCGTTTGCATTTGGACGAGATTGTTGGCGAGACGCTGACGCGGTTCCTCGATACCGGCTTGCCGCATTCCACCGTACTGCGGAACCACGTCGCCGCGCTCCGTGGCAAGTCGATCGATTTCGAGACGGTTTGGAAGAATCGGACATATCAATTGCACCTCGAGCCACTGCGTGCCCAGGACGGCGAGATTCAAGGTGTCATGGGTTTGGCATTCGACGTGACCCGTCTCAAGCGGACCAGTGAGGCGTTACGCCGTGCCCACGAGCAGCTCGAACTTGTCACGGCGTCGATTCCCGACGGCTTATGGAGCGTGCGTTGGGATTCGCGGCAGGGTTTTCATGAGCATTTTCATTCACCGGTCATGGAGCGGATCACCGGTCGTCCGTTCGCATTTTTCCGGGACCGTCCGGAACGATGGCTGAGTACGGTTCACGCGGAAGATCGGAGCCGGGTCAAGCGTTGGTTCGATGAATTGCGGGCGCGGCCGCACCGCGAGGCACGGGAGGAACAGGAGTACCGCATCATATTGCCGGATGGAAGCCTGCGTTGGGTACAGGATAGTGTCGTGGTCCGATCGCTACCCGACGGTGGTGTTCAGCTGCACGGCGTGGTGGCCGACATTACCGACCGCAAGGAAGTGGAGCGGCAGGCGCGGCAGCACCTCGAGGAGCTGGCACATGCCGGTCGCCTTAGCACGATGGGCGAGCTGGTGGCGAGTATCGCCCACGAGATCAATCAACCACTTTATGCCATTACCAACTACGCCGCGGCGTGCCGCCATTCCTTGGTGGACCCGGACGCAGCGCGGCTTGACAACGTCCGTGAATGGACCGCGGAAATCTGTGTCCAAGCGGAGCGCGTCGCCTACATCATTTCACGCCTGGCGAATTTCGTGCGCAAGGCCTCGGTCAACCACGCGACGTTGCGCATCGACGATCTGATCGATGATTCGCTTGATTTGCTGGCCTTCGAGCTCCGTGCGCAAGACGTTCAGATCGAAAAGTCGCTCGTCCAGCCGGCTCCCACGATTCGTGGCAACCAGATTGAATTGCAGCAGATCATGGTTAATCTGTTGCGGAACGCGTGTGACGCGATGCGCGAAGTGCCGCCGGCCGAGCGGCATATGGTGATTCGCGCCGAGCAGCTCGGCGAACGAGTTCGGGTCCACATTCGCGATGTGGGGCATGGGTTCGGCGACATCGCGCCGAATCGGGTCTTCGAGCCGTTCTTCACGACAAAATCGCACGGCATGGGGCTCGGCCTGGCGATCAGCCGATCGATTGTCGAGTCGCATGATGGCCGGTTGTGGGCCACGCCCAATGATGGACGCGGGGCGACGTTTCATTTTGAACTGCCAGTATGCCAAGAAGATGGTATTGAGTCAAAGGATGAGTCATGTACGTAGTTCTGTTCGATATCGACGGTACGCTGCTGCACACGGGAGGCGCCGGAGGCGTGTCGTTACTCGGTGCGTTTCGGTCCGTTTTCGACATCCCGGAGCCGGGCCGCGTTCCCTTTGCCGGCCGCACCGACCGCTGGATTGTCAGCCGCCTGTTTCAATCGCATGGGATCGAGGACACGGAGCCGCATTGGCTTGCCGTGCGCGACGAATACCTGCGGCAACTGGTCCGCGAGTTGCCCAAGCACTCCGGTCGCGTGCTGCCGGGAGTTGAGCGGTTATTGGAACGTTTGGCCGCGCGGGACGATGTGGCACTCGGGCTACTTACCGTCAATTCTCAGGGCGGCGCGCAGCT
>CAZSOG010000894.1:0-2775 GCA_964607555.1 uncultured Pirellulaceae bacterium
CAGGTGGCCGACTTACGGCGCCGCAGCAGATCGCTCATGAATAATCCGGGCTAGCACCTTGGGGCATCGTACCACGCGTGGTGGGCCGCACGCCAAGCAACACCGCACCGAGGATCATAAGCTGGAGCAGCGGCAGGTCGACCGATGTGACTAGCACGAACCCACACCGCTGCCAGAAGAACTGGTGATGCCAATCCGATACTGCCGGCCACCATGCCATGCGCTGATAGACCGTGATTGCGGCGATCCCCACAACACCCAGGACCAGAAGAATTCCGCCGATTCTTCGCAGCCGGTGGACTGATACACGATGCGAACGAACCACCCATAGGGTCGGCAGACCGAGTGCGATCAGCCACGCAAGATGGCAGGCAACCAAGGCCTGCAGCGGCGGCCCGCAACCCCATGGCCCACAGACGCCATGCCCCCACTCGCCGGGCAGGCGCGATATGGACAACGCGGCGATGAGTGAGGCCGCCCAGATGGAAATACCAATGCAAAACCGCACCGTCGTCGCCGACATGATTCCAACTCCGCTCCCGTTGTTCGCTGGGACATGTGTGAATCAAGCACCCGGGAAGCATCGGTCGCACCCCGCCAACGATTCGGGGACGCGGGCCTGTTGCCGAACCGTAAGACATCGGGTCTGTATAAGAGGACGCCGACAAGTCGGAATCCTTACATGAATTCGCACACATTCCCTAGCACCACCGATCAGTGCAGATCGAACGAATCGGTGTTCTTCTTATCGGGGGCGACTACGCGATTTCGCTCGAGATCCGCGTCGAGAATCGAGGTCGGATCGACCACGATCCGGTCACCCGCCGCGAGCCCTTTGCGGATCTCGACATACTTCTCGTTCATACGGCCGACTTCGACGGGGCACTTCACAACGTCGCCGTTTCTGGAAACGTAACAAAACGTCGCTTCACCCCGTTGTACGATCGCCTGAATCGGCGCGCATAACACATTCGTGAGTCGGCCAAGATCGATTTCCACGACGGCCGTGAGTCCGGGCTTGATCCCATCCACGTCTTGGTCAATCGTCACGATCGTATTGAAGACCTTGATGTCCGAACCCATCCAGTTACCCGGATCGGGCAGCACGTCGATGCTCGTGACCGTGCCCGGGTAGCTTCGATCGCGGACCGCCTCCACATAGACGCTTGCATGCATCCCTTCCTTCACGTAGTTGATCACTGATTCATGGACGGCCGTCTTGACCTGCATCCGAGTCAGGTCGGGAATCGACATGATGGGCTGCCGGTTGCGCAAGGCGACCCCTTCCTCCACCGTCGTCGTTCTTCCCCATCCATTGGAATCGACATGGTACGCAACCATGCCGTCTTGCGGTGCGTATATCTTGCATTTATCCAACTGCTCACGATAACGTTTCAGGCGACTCTCGTGCCAGACTTTGCCCATTTTGGCCATCCGATACCAGATCTGGTTCTGCAGCAATACCGCTTTGTTGTTGATTTCAACCTGCCGCAGATTGCGCTCGGCTGACCGTAACGCGCTTTCCAACTTGAGGAGCGTCCGGACCCGTGTATTTTCGACCAATTCCTTCCGCCGTGCCTGTTCGCGTTTCAAGGCGGTCGTCGCCTGCAACTTCGCGAGCCCGGCCTGCGCAAGATCGCCGGCGCTCTGGTACCCCACCTCAAAAAGGTGCTTGACGCCGCGCCAGTTCTTTTCACTAATCTCCATCTGTGCCGTGCTTTGCCGGATCCCCAAATCGATTTTCTGCAAATCCAATTGATAGGTTCCGCCCCGCTCGTCCTCGAACTGCTTCAAGCCGAGTTTGGCGATCTTGACGGCCAATTCCGCGTTGGCCCGCGACACTTCGTTGGTCATCTCGCGACGTTTGACGTCCAAACTGCGCGCCGTGTACTGACCGCGTGCATGGATTGTGTCCAAAAGCTCTTGGTCCAGCCGCTCGATGTGCGTCGTGGCTTCCAGTTCGACCACCAAGTCCCCTTTCTTCACTATCGAGCCGTTTTCAATGATCCAGAGGATCGGAGTGCCATAGATCGCGTCACCCGGGATATCATCCACCTCGCAAAGGACCTGGACGTTTTTCTGGCTCTGCAGTGTCCCACGTTCTTTCACGGTCATGGCGAGATCGCGCGGGTGGACCGTGTAGTAAACGAGCGCCCGCGTGCCCGGTTCAGAATCGTTTCCGAGACGCAACAGGCCGGCGATCAAGATCATAGCGACGATGGCGCCGGCAGCGCCGAGTACCACATGGCGGCGCTGAAGCTGCTTGCGCGCCGTTGGTTCGCTTGGCGGTTGGTACGCCGGGTCCAACGAAGCCAGTTGTGAAGTTTGTGTTGCGGTCATGACGTTGAATAGAAAAGACAGCGGCAGCAAGGACCTGGCACAACCGCGTGCTTGACGCGTATACCCGCGGCAAATGGCCACGTATGTTCAGCTGGTTCTGGTAACCGTGTATTATATACCGATCCGCCGCGAAAAACGACGTGTGCCGCTGCCAAATCTGGAAATGTCCGGCGATTAAGAACTAAACCGCCGTGAACGGTTGCCGGGTTTTTCACGGGACTTTGCCACCAACCAACGGTCGCGCGCCGGAGGGCGCGGGGGTTGTGCGCCGCCGCCGTAGTGCAAAATCACTGGCTCCACCCAGACCAGCTGGGCGGGGGCCGGATACCGACAATCCAAGCGTTGACAAACCGATAACGATGAAAAGTCGCGCTGTCCGGACTGGAGTTTTGCAAAACGCCAAATCAAGGCCAATTCTGTCGTCGTAAGTCCTTA
>CAZSOG010000895.1:0-2767 GCA_964607555.1 uncultured Pirellulaceae bacterium
GGCTCGTCGAACTCGCTGAACATGCCGGAGTAGTAATGCCCCGACCAGTTCTTGGGCGTCGGGCATTTCGTGAGCGTGCCGGCGTACTCCACCAGGTTCGCGGACTTGATAACAAAACGGCCCTCTCGGCCAAGGTCCGCATCGGATTGCACAAGGAAATGTTTCGGGAACCCCACGACATACTCTGCCTGGTTGATCTCGACACGCATGCCGACCGTTGGAACGCGATGGACGGTTTCGGCGGCCGTGGCTTCGCAGGCGGACACCGCCAAGTACGCCGCGCCAAGACGCCTGCTGCGATCATGTTCTTCTTCATGGCATGCTGCTTTCGTTACAGGTTCTGGGAAAAGCGTGCCCGAACCTCCCGCCGGTACGCGCTGGGAGGCAGCCCGGCATTCCGAACCAGGAGAATCCGCGTACTGGGCCGTACCGGCGGATGATCGAGACGGGCCACGACTTGCACGAACTGCATGCCCTGATGGCCCCCCGCCCGTTCCTGGTTTCAGGCGGCGCGGAGGACCGACCGGAGCGCTGGCGGGCGCTCAACCACGCGATCGCGGTCAACCGGTTGCTGGGTTACGAGAACCGAGTGGCGATGACGAACCGCGCGGGCCACACCCCAACGCCAGAATCGAATGAGCAGATCTACGCGTTTTTTGAGTATTTTCTGAAATACGGGCCAAATTGTGTACGTGCACAATAGCATGAGCCAGCAACCTGAAAACAACCCTCGCGCCACGGAAACGCACCCGGTTTTTCGGTACGTTCCAGTCATCCCCGATCACCATGCCGATCCAATCGTGCCGGGTGGAGAGCTGGTTGACGTAGAAATCGATTTCCGGGCTGTCATTGAAATAGGGGTTGGCACGCGCTGTTTTCACCTGGTTGCCATGCATGGCCATCAGGTGGTTGCCGTCTTGCCTTGAGAAAACGGAACGGTGCGATCGGCGGTGCCGTGGATGATTAGAAACGGCGGCGCGTCGGGGCGCACGTAGGAAAGCGGGGACGCTTTCGTCTTTCGCTTGGCAAGCTGAGCCGGCCGGCGGCTTCCTGACGCGAGATCTTCCCGTCACCATTCTTGTCATTCGCTTTGAGCTGGCGCCGGACGAAATCCGCGGCGGAACCGGCCTGGTCGCGTCCCGGCCGCTGCTGACCGGCAGCTGTCGCCACCGTGAACCAGCCAACCACTGCCAAAACCGCCAAAACCGAAACCAGACGACACCCGTTGCTTCTCATTTCCGAGTCCCCCATCGATGGAATGTCGCGGCATGACAGCGCCGATCAGCCCGATTGGCGCGGCGCAAGACAAAATGTTCGAGTCGAATCCATTGTAGCAACTGTTCTGAAATGAGAGGTGGTCATAAGAAGAAATGTTCTTAGAATACCAGCAATTGCATCACAAACGGTCTGCGCCAAAACCTGCCGGTGTATCGGAGGACGTGTTCAGCCGACGACGGTTCCTGGGAACCTCCGCGGCTGCCATTGCGATGGTCGGGACGGGGACGTTGGATTCCCTGTCCGCTTCGGCAACTTCGACCGGCAAAGTCATGGTCGGCGCACACCCGTGGGTGTATGCGGCAACGCAGCCAAACTACGATATCACGCCCATCCTGGAGACGATCTTCGCCGACATGAAGTATGCCGGAATGGACGGCATCGAATTGATGCACACCGCACTGCGACCCCGCGAGGCGGTCCGTCGCATTGCGGCGCTCATCGAGCGGCACGCGCTGCCGGTGATTGGCATGTCATTCGGTGGCGCGATGTGGGATCGCCGCCAACATGGGAAAGTGCTCGCGGATGCCGAATGCGTGATTCCCCGGCTGGGCAAGCTGGGTGGTAGAACGTAAGGCACGTCGGTCGGCTCGGCGCGACACAAGAAGACGCCGGACGAACTGGATGCGCAAGCAGAACTGCTGCGCAAGCTCATTGCCCTTTGCAAGGCGCATGGCGTCGTGCTGAATCTGCACAACCACACGTACGAGGTCGAGAACGACATGTGGGACTTGAAAGGCACGCTGGCGCGCACCCCCGACGTCAAGCTCGGCCCCGACCTCGACTGGCTTGTCCAAGCGGACATCGATCCCGTGAAGTTCCTGTTGCGGTACGGCAACCGAATCGTGTTCATGCACTTGCGTGACCAAAAGGCCGACAAGACGTGGGTCGAAGCCATGGGGGAAGGCGACATGGACTATGCAGCGGTCGGCCGCGCGTTGAAGCAAATCCACTTTGCCGGCGATTTGGTCATCGAGCTAGCCCACCCGCGTGGCTTCAAACGGACCCGACCGCTGCGTGAAAGCCTGAAAATCAGCCGCCAGTTTGTCCGCGAAACACTCGGCTATTGAGAGCGACAACCTTGCGGATCCCGGCCACGGTGTCGCCCACAGAGTCACGCTCGACAGCTACTGGCAAGATAAGGCAATCCTGGTTCGTGTCAACACTCGATCGGCATGACCGAAGCCAATGACGGTATAACGCCCAAAGATCACCAGATGCCTTGTCCCGTTAACTCCTACACGATTATCATATATGAACTCGGGCATGAGAGACTTCAGCATCAGAGTGCACGATGTTCGTCACGCGCGTGTCGCCGCGTCCCGTCGCGAACTTCGGGCCGTACCTTCAGCAGCCATTAATTGACCGATGTTGAATCCGTTCGACGCAAAGGAGCATCCCATGTGCCGGATTGCCGTTGTGCTTGCGTTTCTTCTGGGCCCGGCCAATGGTACCTCGACCGCACGGGCGGGCGTGTTGTGTATTGGCCCCT
>CAZSOG010000896.1:0-2765 GCA_964607555.1 uncultured Pirellulaceae bacterium
GACATGATGTGTCACGTTGCGGGACTATTCTCCTGATTCATGGGCGCGGAATAACTCCCCATTTGCGCTGTGCGCTTCACCAGCAAGCGTCTGAAGAGGAGTAAGATTATGATTAAGATTAAGATTAAGATTAAGAATACCAGTGGACGGAAATACGGGCCAAAGCGTGGTTGCGTTGTTCGGTGGACTGCCGGTCGCGCCATGTATTATCAGCGCGACGCGTGCTGCAATGCCGCCCATTTTTCGTACGCCAGCTGCACGGAATCGGCGTCAATACGGCCGTCCCACAGGGCGATGCCATAATGAACGTGCAGCGGTTTCGCGGCCGTGATGGTCAGCGGCTTTTTTTCCAGCTCGAGAGTCGCCGACAGGTACGCGAAGGGCGTGGTCATCGTAAACCAGGTCGCCGGATGACGCGGATTCTCCGGATCGTCGAACATCGCGACCGTGACCTGTTTGCCATCGACTTGGGCGGTGTACGCGCACCAGTCGGCACGGACCAGTTTCTCACTGCCACGGACCGTGTCACCGGCCTTCTTGGTTGGATTGAAGAATTCGCCGCCCTGGTCCATGGGGACGACGAATCGCATGCCCAGTCCGAAATAGTGCCGGCCCCAAAGCTCGGCGGATTGACGCCCCGGCGCGGGTTGCATCGTCGTGGTCCATGAAACAAGCGTCGCGTTCGGTACCACTCCCACATGGGCCGTGACCGTGCGTGCCTCGCGCGCGAACGTCTCACCCGATGGCGCCACCCAGTCAATCGACTGTTTAACGGTCGCCTCTGATGCGCCACTTCGCGAAACGCTTTGCGACGTTGTCTGGCGTGGAATCTGTTTGCCGTCCTTGTCCGGACCGAACTCAGCCCAGAAATCGACCTTATCAATGCCGAGCGCATACATGAGCGCGTGATGATGAACGTGATCATGGGGCGAATCGCGCAGGATCTGGACACCGGCCGGCGTATTAAGCTTCGATACATACACTTTGTATGGGTGTGGTTGTGCCTGGTATTCGAGCACGAGTTTGCCGTCGTGAACGATCCGCGTCACGCCGTTGTTGGTCCGCACCTGGAGGCCCTCGGCGCGTCCCGAGCCAGGCGTGCCGCAGAGCACGAAGAGCGCTACGGTAAGCAATTCAAGCGTCGCGTGAATCCGGGCCTGTCGGGCGGTACGGTGTCGCATCATGGTCTCCTCGATTCTTGACTGGTGGATTAAGTGCTTGGTGGTTGGTGAGCGAAGCGTTTCGGAAGACTGAAACCACGAATTACACGAATTACCCGACAGGCTACTTGCTCGAGTCCTTGGACTTGGCGATGAATTGGGGCGCGGTCACCCCCATCGAAACGTAGATGCTCATCAGGCCGTCGACCGACATACCGGCGGGGATCACGGACGCGGTCGGCGCGAACAACAACGCGCCACCGAATGGCACCGGCGCGGTTGGGATCATGATAATCTGATACTCGCCATCGCCAATCTGATATTTCTCCGGGGAAACCAACAAGGCGAGAAAACCCGCCCCGCCGGTGGCTCCGAAGCGACAGTAGACGACACTCATCCCCTCCAGGTTCGCCTGATCTTGTTTATCGAGCATGGAAACGAGTTGCTTCGACGTATTGTAAATCCCACCGATAAGTGGCACGCGACTGACAATGCCATCGACGATCGCCTGCAGGAACCGGCGCGCCCCCATTTCAACGATCACGCCGAACAGAAACACAATTCCCAGCACGAAGATCCAGCCGAAGAGATAAGCCAGCGTCTGATTCTCGTTAAACTGAAGACCGAGTCGAGCGACAACGCGGCCAATCGCCGTTTTCGGACCAACAAAGGTCTGCAGGAAACCGGCGACCCAGATCACGACGGCGATGGTCACGACCAACGGCAGGATCGCGAACACACCGGCCAGAAAGTACCGAAGCAGGCGTTTTAACACTTCCGCGAACGTGTTGTTCATGCCAATTCCCTCATTTATCAGCTGGTTGGATCATCGAGCGCAACGTTTGCGAGTCCATCGAAGGGGTTAGGAACTGGACGCTGCCATCCGCCATGCCGATATTCGCACCATTGGCATGGTCGCTGCTGATCGAGTTCGGACCGGCATTGATGGTGAACTGCATTTGCGCGAACTTCAGATCGGCGTCCGGTTTGGTCCAGGGAACGCCGTCGCGCACTTCAACCACGGCAATCGTGTTCGAGGTCCCGTCGGTCACTTCGGAAAACTTGATGGACTTATCGGGTGAGAAAAGTGTCTGTGGATACTTTTTCGGGGCGCCGATAATGACGACGTAATTCGTTTCATTGCCCAAGCCGTCATCGGACGCCGCGGGACACCGATAGGTCTCCGGCATCTGCGTGGCAACCGCCAGATTATTGGGGCTGTCCCACGGCTCGTCGAAATTATAGCGGTCGTACAGCGTCGACTGCTCGATGTACGGCAAGATCAGCACGCGCCAACTGTGCATCGGCTTGCCGTCCTGATCGGTCGTATAGGCGGGCGGAAGACACTTGTTCACGTCGTAGTAGTTGTGCAATGCCAACATGATCTGCTTCATGTTATTCGCACATTGCATGCGGCGCGCTGCCCCGCGCGCCGACTGGACGGCGGGCAACAGCAAGGCGACCAGGACCCCAAACCCGCCGCAGAAGCAAAACGCACCGACTGCAACCACGATGATCCAGTTGGCGGAACGCCCCGTAGTCGTCGACGGGCCGGCGTCCGCCACCTGCATGTCCTGGCTGAACGGGGAACCACCCGGGATCGTG
>CAZSOG010000897.1:0-2764 GCA_964607555.1 uncultured Pirellulaceae bacterium
TGAAACGTGAGCCGCGAGGCCGCGCCGCCCGCCGCCGCGATGGCGAAAAGATCGAAGTTGCCGTATCGATCCGAAGCGAACACGATCGTGTGCGAATCGGGGGACCAGACCGGCGACCCTTCGTAGGCCGCGTGGGTTGTCAGCTGCCGCGCCCGGCCGCCGTTCGTGCCGACGATCCAAAGATCACCTTGAGACGCGAACGCGATTTGCTTGCCGTTCGGCGCGATTGCCGGAAAACGTAACCATTGGGGCGCCGCCGCGCCGGCCGCCGCAGGCTCGCCCCCGAGCGCCGACATGGCGGTCGTCAGAGCCAATACCCAAAACGTCCGGTAACTCGATGCACATTTCTTCATCGTTGATCCTCGTATTGCAGTGGTATCCCCGCGCACGTGCCTGCCGTCCGGACACCGACCGTGGACTCGATCGACCGTCTCTCGCACGCTCGACGCCAGAGGGCGAATCGTGCCAAATCGATGGCGCGTCATGCAAACTTTACCCGCGCGTGCCAGACCAGGACGTGTTGCAAAAAATAAACATCGCCCCACAGCCAAGATCGCCGGTATTATATACGGATTGTATCGGTCGTGCCGGGTCCGGGTCCGCGTGCCCGTCCTGGTAATCAGGATTCGGGACGTCCGAATTCCTCGGCCGCCTCGACCAGCACCGTCAAGTTCTCGGGTGGGACCGCGGGCGATACCGAACAGGCACTTGACAGAATGTATCCCCCGCCCGGACTGCCGACTCGAAGTCGCCACATGGCATCGGCCCGCACGTCTTCGCGGCCCTTGCGCAAGAGTGTGTTGACTGGATCGATGTTACCCTTGAAAAACAGACGGTCGCCCACGCGGTGTTTCGCATCTTCCAGATCCACCGTACCCAACGGTGGTGGATCAAGCGTGTCAATGCCGTCGATTCCGGTGGCGACCATCAACTCCAGTCGATCGCCAATCGCACCGCATGTGTGCGTGTAGACCGGAGTGTCGAACCGGTGCTTGGTCTGCTGAACCACTTCGCGCTCGTACGGCAAAACAAACTCTTCATACTGCGCGGGCGAGATGAACCCGCCACCGGCAAACGCTGACGAAATCAGCACGGCATCCACGCCACGTTCTGCCTGACGACAGGCCAGGTCCGCCGTGCCCGCGGTGTACGCCTGCAGGATCGCGTGGATCTTGGCCGGGTCGTCCAAGATATACATCAGCGACTGCTCATAGCCGAACAGCTCCATCAACTGGGTCCACGGCGAGAAGAGTTCACTGTGAACGGAAACACGATCGCCCACCCGGTCGCGCACCAGGTCGATTGTGCGGAAATAGTAATCGGGCCAATAGGCGGCCGGGTCGGGCGTGTAGGGATCCAGCCCGAAGTAAAACGGGTACTTCAGGCCCCCCAAACCGTGTGGTTCGTCGTAATAGATGCAGTCCGGATCCACATCCTCGAGGCTAGGCACTCGGCGCCCCGCGGCCGGGAAGTGATGGACGTTGTCATCGGCCGGGCATTCGGCCCGATCACCGTTGCGAAAATACACGACCTGGCCGCCGTTCGCATCCGTCTCAATTCGATCCACCCAATGCCGCCAGTTCGGGTCCGTCCCGGGCAGGTTGATCAGAATACCATCGAATCGATAGCGCCGCTGAAGTGTGATCAGCGCGTCGGCGAACATTTCGCTCGTGAACCACGTCTCCGCCGGCGTCGCCGCCGCGTTCAGCAGGTAGTGGCCGAACGCTAACTGGCACATGACCGGCACGCGATCCACCGGCATGTGCCGCATCGCCGCACGCATTCTCTCATTACTGTTCATGATCCGACCTCCCGTCCGATGCCGCCTTCACCAGCTGCCCCCATTCCGCATCTTGTTTGGAGTTCCTATCCGCGTGAGACAGACAGTATAATCAACTTCGAACGACAATGTGGATCGCAGTGGATAGCAACAGTTCGATTGGTTACGCCATGCCCGATAAACGCCAGCATCGGGGCGCACACCCCGAGGACGCACGGCGCTTCGCGCCGGAGACGTGGCCGGCCCTACGGCGTGCGGTCACGCACCTGTCGTGGCTGCTCAGCCGCGGTTACGCGTTACCATCATCACTCAAGATCGTCGGTGATCGATTCGAATTGGACGCGCGTCAGCGAATCGCGGTCCGGCGTGCGGCCTGCTCCGATCAGGCATTGCAGTGCCGGCAGGCGACCTTGCTGCCAATCGCACAGCTCCGTGGGCGGCATCTGGCAATCGATGGGTTTAATCTATTGACGACAATCGAGACGGCTCTCGGCGGCGGTGTGCTGCTGCTGTGCCGCGACGGCTGCGTGCGAGACATGGCAAGCGTGCACGGAAACTACCGACGCGTGGCCGAGACGCATCAGGCCATCGGCCGTATTGGCCAGTTCCTCGCCCGAGCCAACGTCTGTAACTGTACCTGGTGGCTCGATCGTCCCGTATCCAACAGTGGACGACTACGTGGTTGGCTGGAGCGCAGCGCCCACGAGAACGACTGGCCATGGTCCATTCAGCTCGTGCCGGACGCCGACCGCCGGCTCATCGATGGACACGCGGTTGTCATATCGGCCGACAGCGGAGTCATCGACCACTGTGGTGTCTGGAGTAACATAACTCCTGCCATCATCGACGACCTGATGCGGGAAACCCGCACGCCACAAGGGAGTACGCCCTCCTTCGGTCGCGCTCTCGTTGTTCGCTTCGAGACATGAGCGCACCGTGCGCGCATGTGGCAGCCTAAGAATCCAACGAGGCGTTGCCTCCAAC
>CAZSOG010000898.1:0-2763 GCA_964607555.1 uncultured Pirellulaceae bacterium
CTATGTTGAAGGTATCCGGTACGGTAATGGTATCCGTAGCCGGGTTGCCCGCCCCGCCGCCATCGGGAATGGCTGCGCCCGGAGCGCTTTGATACACCGTCGGATTGCCCGCCGTGCCACTGCCGCATACCGACCCGTCACCCAAATAGGATCCGCCGGAGGCGGAACAGTTGGTTGGATTGTCAATGCTACACGTCAGACCGTTGCAACATGCCCCCTGCCCCTGGCAGGTGCCGCCGATACACGTTTGGCCGGCTGGACACGAAATGGGCGTGAAGGAGCAAGCTCCGGCATTACACACATCCGTCGTGCAGGGATCCAGATCGTTGCAATCAGCGTTCGTCGTACAGCCCGGCCCGACGAGCTGCAGTGAATTGATCGCATCGATACGTCCAAAACCGAACGCACGGTCAAAGCCGGCGGCGCCCAGATCGATCGCCCCGTCGCGAATGATCTGCCGCACTTGTGACGGCGTCAGGGTCGGATCGGCGCTGAGGATCAGCGCCGCCAATCCCGCGACGTGCGGCGTCGCCATACTGGTTCCGCACTTGGCGGTGATGCTGGTCCCCCCCGCCGCATTGGATGCGGACCAGGTATTGCAACCCGGTGCCACCACGTCCAGAAGATCACTTTGATTACTGAAGCATATGATGCTGTCCACCGCAGGGCTGTTGTCCGTGCAAATGCCCCAGTTCCACGTCGACGTAGAATTCGCGCAGTTCGGAAAATCGGCGTCGTACGTCGCCCCGACGGAGATCACCTGGGATCCGCAAGCCGGGGTTCCCATCGAATTGGTAAATCCATCATTGCCCGATGCCGCGATGACCACAACGCCGGCATTGACGGCGTTGTTCGCTGCTGCCGCACCGCTGTCACTGTCGCAGGTGCCGGAAAACTGTCCGCCTCCCAAGCTCATGCTGATGATGTCCGCCCGGCCCCCGCTGGCCGTCTGGTCCGCACAGTAATTGATTCCGGCGATCACGTTGGAAAAGGTTCCGTTCCCTGTCGAGTCCAGCACTTTCACGCCAATCAACGTGGCGTTGGGTGCGACACCCTGGAACGGCTTCGATACACTGCACACCGTCCGTGAAATCCCGGTGCCGCCCAGCGCGATTCCGGACACATGGGAGCCGTGCCCGTTGTCGTCTTCCGGATTGTTATCATTGTTTACAAAATCGCGACCGGCCGCCGTGTCAATGCGTGAGGCGTACATCTGATTGTCGGAGTCGATCCCCGTGTCGACGATACAGACACGCACGTTGGCGCCACTGGCACTGAATCCGGCAGCCGCGATTTGACTCTGAAGCGCTCGAATGAGCGGCGTGCTGTCGTCAAGGTAGGCATGGACCATCTTGTCTCGTTCGACGCGAACCACGCCGGGCATCTTCCGCAACGCCGGAAGCTGCGACAAAGGGAGGTCACGAATGTTCACGACATTGGGAAGCACTTTGTCATACGAAAACTGCTCGTACGCACCGTGTTTTTTGTACAGCGCCTCCGCGTTCGCGCGTTGCACGACGCCGCGCGTGAGGGCCGGAGCGAATTGTACGAGCACGCTAACCCGTTCTCCTTCGCCGTCTCCGTAATCAACCGATGGCACGTCCTTCAGCGATACCTCAATCGGTGCCGTAGGAACCAACTGGGCCGGGTCCGCGACCGGTGCGGCATGTACGGTTGCCACCCGGAACACGACACCCATCGCGGCGGCGGCACCAACAAGAACCAGTGGACCCCTCCAACATTTCTCGATTCGCGCAAGCAACCTCATCGACTTGTCACTCCAAAGAAAGACCAAAAAAACGCGCGCGTTCCTCCGTGAAGACAGACTCGACTACCCGCGAGCCAGCGGCGTAGGCTTTGTCCGGATTTCCATTGACGAACACCGACGCACCTAGGTATGACGATTACACTCCTGCCAAAACCAATTCCGGATCCCGGCTGATACTGAACCGGCACGGCACCAGCGCGATGGCGGAAGTCCTCTTCTAGCACGACCTCAAGAGTCGAGCCTATCAAGGCATTCTATTACAATCAAGAAAAAACTTCTTGAATCTGGCAGAAATATGGCTCGATTCGCTACAAGCTCCTCCCGATGTCGGCTATCGGGGCTCTGAGCGCACGAAAACGCACGCGACACGATGCGCAGGTGGTTGACGGCGTTCAACTACCTCTGCACCGAACGGACGAGTGGCCCATGTCCTTTGGCCACGGGAGGGACGCCGCCCGCTACTTGGTGAAGCATCCAGCTTCGTCCGTGCGGGTGGTTCGTAAGAGTCTCAGACCATTGAACGTGACCACGAGCGATGCCCCCATGTCGGCGGCGATGGCCATCCAGAGATTGGCCAGCCCGGCAACGGCCAGCACGGCGAAAACGACCTTGACGGCGAGCGACAAAGTGATGTTTTGCACGATGATTCCGCGCGTTCGACGGCTGTGCCGGATCAGCCAGGGTAGCTTTCTTAGATCATCGGTCATCAGGCCGATGTCGGCCGTCTCCAATGAGGCGTCCGTGCCGCCAGCCCCCATGGCGATTCCAACGTGCGCGGCGGCCAGTGCCGGGGCATCGTTGATTCCGTCTCCAACCATGACCACACGGTCCCCGCGTGCCTTATAAGCCTCGATGGCTTGGACCTTGTCGGCGGGCAGCAACTCGGCCCGGTATTCGGTGACGCCGCACTCCTTCGCCACGGCCCGGGCGGTTCCTTCGTTGTCGCCGGTCAGCATCAGGACGTTTGAGACACCGCACGCGCGTAATTCCTCGTC
>CAZSOG010000899.1:0-2754 GCA_964607555.1 uncultured Pirellulaceae bacterium
CTCCACTCAGTCAGAATATCCAAGACATTGGCGTGCTAGACCCCGATCGGATTCATCTGGCGGATTTCCCCACGTATCAGTTCAACACGTTGACGGTGCATGCCATCAAACACACCGTGTTCGATCATGATCTCGTACTGCGGCACGGAAATTCGGGCAAGCGTGCTCATGATGCTGCGACTCAAAACAGATGGAACTTCCCGCGAGAGTGAAAACAGCAGTTTAGCGTCATATAATGGACAGTATAATGCTATCTCCACAACAGTCAACGGTTGAACGCCTTCCGAGCGACCTGTAAATGTTCCTGGAACCATGCGTCGCGCAATTGAGTCAGTGCCGCGCGACTGGGGCTGATCTGGGCCCCACGCCGCGTGGGGCGCAAACCGTGCCCGCCGTTTTTCACGCGCACGAACTTCTGCACGCCGGCACGTTCGACACGCAACGATGCGGATTGTACTTCGGTCCCGGAAACGGGATCGATCCACGCGTACGAATAATCCTGCAGATCGAGCCACGTGTGCGCGCCGGTCAGATAGACCGCTCGACCCGAATCGTCGGTGAAGTAGCGTGGATTGTCGGGATGCACGCGTAGCGGCCCGGCGGCGCGCACACCGCAACAGAGCGCTAGCAGCAGGCCGAGTGTGCCGCCCAAAGCGAAGGAACTTGCAATGCGCATGGTCAATGCCCTCGTGAGTTCATGGGTGTGCTCCACTTCTTTGTTGATCCAGGTTTGTGCCATGGAATTGCTGCCGGTAACGTTCGGCCCCCGGCGGCGGAAAACGGCGGGATGCATCGTCAAGGACCAGGACCCAATCGTTGCGTTTGCCCCGTGTTGTCGGGGTGAACCGCCGCCGGCCACCGCCCGCAATCGTGCCGACCCGCGCGGAACGGCCCGTGCGTGGATCGTACCAGTAAGCGATGAGCGTCTCGCCGCGCAGTTTATCGAGGTCGATCGTCACCGCTGATCCGGTGGGGATGTAGACGAAGGCGTAACTGCCGTCCGTCGCACGCGTGGCTTGGACATGGCGGTCGTCGGCGCCTTGACCGGCAACGACCATGGACGGTTCGGGGACGCGGATCAACATGGGCCGTGACTCGACCAAGGCCTTCAAGTACTGCATCTGCCGCGCGCCCGGAGTGTCCAGCGACCGGAACCAGGGCCGGTCCGCCCCGTGCTTCAGCGGCGCATCTCCCTGGCACACCCAGCCGATCAGGTCGCGATGTCCGTAAGTGTGGCCCATTCCGCCCGCGAAGACATTCCAATAAGCCGCCCGGCGGACGTCCCAGGGCGCGATCCGCTCGCCCGGACGCTGACGCAGCTCGCGCGCGTTCAGCGGGAACGAATACTCATAGGCCACCTCGCCGTCGAGCGTCGGCTTGGGCGGCTGCCTGGCATAGTCGGCCGCGACCGTGGTGTAGTTCCTGAATCGAAACATCGTCGTGGTTTGAATCATGTTGAAATCAAGCCACGGTTCGTTGTGCAAAAACTGGGATGACGACTTTCCACCGCCCGGCGGATGATACGACATCAGCGTCGTGGTCCAGTCGGCCTGGCCGTCGCGGCGGTCCACACCGTTCACGCCGTCGGTAATTCCCTCGGCCAAGACGCGTGTCATCCGCAGCCGGGCCGGCGACATGCTTGTTCGATTCGGCCGGCCAAACGCGTCCCCGCCCAACAACCAAATGATATGCGTCCGGTCCCGGTAGCGATCGCCCAGGAAATGCCCGTAGGTGTAAGCCACGCGTGGATCACGCACGAGCGGATCGTCGTCGGTTTGCAAACTGTTGCTCCAGGCGGCCACGGCCGCGACGTACATGCCGTAACGGCCGGCCAGGTCGATGACGTAGTCAGCATGGTCCCAATAGTCGTTCGCGGGCCCCGGGATGATTCGCGGTCGTGTGAAATCGCCGTCGATAAAGGGTGGTTGACCGTAGGCGTTCGGCGCGTCGATCGGGCCACGCACCATGTTCGTCAGAAAGTGAGTCTGAACGACATTGAAGCCCTGGCGCTGGCGGACCTGGAAATACCGCTCCACCGCCGGCTGATTGGCGGACGCCGCACGCACCGACCGGTCGATAATCGACCACGCCGTGTCACCCAGCCAGAAGAACGGTTCTTCGTCTTCCGTGACGAGAAAGTGACCGTTGTCACTGACTCGCAACCGAGGCAAGCGGGCCGCCTGTGTCGGACTGTCGACGGCCCAGAGTAAGAAACACAGTCCCAAGAAGATCGGTGGCTTCATCCCATCAGGTCTCATGTAGTGTTTTTCGTAGCCGTTCACGGCCTTTGGCCATGAACGGCGGGTTAGTTCTTAACCTTAATCTTAATCTTAATCTTAATCTTAATCTTACTCCTGGTCGACGTGACGTGTTACGTTGCGCGACGATTCTTCTGATTCATGGGAGCTGAATGTCTCATTTGAGATTACTTCATTTGCGCTGCGTGCCTCGCCAGCAAAGGCCGGAAGAGGATTAAGAGTGAGATTAAGATTAAGATTTGGGATTAACCGTGGACAGGAATATGGCCAAAGCGGCGCGCGTTGTTCGGTGGAGTGTCGGTCACGCCATGCATGACCGGCGCGCAGCATGAAATACCCATTGCTTCGACGCAACAAAACAACGCCTTAGCCGCTGCGAATAGGTATAAAGATGCCGCTCGGCAAGACGACATGCTTCCTAACGCGGCGGCGCCGCAACCAAAAAGCGACGACAGACATCCTGTCCGTCGAAACACGAAGAAATATTCCTGCCACC
>CAZSOG010000900.1:0-2745 GCA_964607555.1 uncultured Pirellulaceae bacterium
GGTGCACGCTGCTGACCATGCTGCGCATGGCCGTGCATCGGATCGCATCCCTCGACTCGGGCGGGCAAGCCGCGAATGAACCACGTGCATCACGAGACACGCTAAGTCAAATTTCACAAGATCGGTTCGGCGGCCCATGGCGTCTGTCAGATAGACTTCTCGGCCCGGACTGGGTAACAGTCGACCAAGTTGTCTTGACTGTTTTGATTCCGGGCTTGCTCGTGATCAGCGCATTGGGTTGCTGGTCCGGGCTGCTGGTGGAACTGGGTGTCTGGTCTACGGCCCAGGGCGAAGCGGTCAGTCAGTGGGCCTCGGTCGCCCACGACATGGGTGGGTGGATTACGCTGGCCTCGATCGCGCTCGCGGTCCTCGTGTCGTTGGGCGAGCGCGTGCACATTGCGACGTTGGTTGGTCTGTGCATTGTCACGGCCGCCATACCACTTCTTGCCGCCGGGTATTTCGAACCGCAGCAAGCGGTTGCCTCCGCGGTGCGTTGGTTTTTCGCTATCTATGCGCTCGCGTGGGCACTACTCTTGGCCGCCCGCCGTCAGGTCGAGGCCCTGTTGATAAGGATCTGGTCCTTCGAGCGCGGGACAGCCGCGAATCGAGCGTGGCTCCTACAGCTTGTTACACTGCTGCTTGGCGTGATCCCCGTTGTCGTCGTGACAGGATGGGCCTTTGGACAGCTTAGTTTGGAGCAGACGCTGGGCGGTCCACGAGCGGCCAGCTGGTTCGGACAGCTCGCACCGAGTGTTCTCTATGGAACGCCGCTTGGTCTGCTGGTCGCCGGTCTGCTGATCACCGCGGTGCGCGACCGGGTTCCGGCGAGCGCGATGGCCGGTTCCTTGCTCCTGCAATGGCTTGTCGGCCTGGCGGTCGCGATCCCCGTGGCGACGGCTGGACGGACCTGGTCGATAACTGATTCGATTCACTTGCTGCAATGGAACGCGTGTGCGTTAGCCGTCTACGGACTGATCTGGATCGGGTTGCAAAAATGGATCGAACGCGGTAAATCCGATGTTCAGTCGATCTTCCTGTGGATCCAATTAGCCGGCAGCACGGTGGTCACGACGATCCTGGCGGCATGGACGGCGTGGGAAGTGATCCGAGTTCCGATCCGACTCAGCTCGACTGCGTCAACCTTAGGCCATTGGACTAGTTGGGGGGCGGTCATCGGTTGGGTGTTGTTCGGTGGCTTCTTTTTCGCAGCGCGTGAACGGCGCGGAATCCCCAGCGTGATTGCGGCGGGAGGGTGGGCGTTACTGACGATCGCCGCCGTAACGTTCCCATTGCTTCCGGCAACCACCATGTGGCCGCATTATCACCAATTAGTCAGTTCATGGCTAATCTACGCCGCTCTACTGACGGTGGTCATCTGGTGGCCTTGGCGCGTACGCCTGGCGACGGGCAGCAGTGTCCCATTACGGCGTTGGGGAACCACCGTATTGATTGCGACGATGTTCCTCGTATTATCCAACTATTTCGTCGATCCGCTGAATCCTTGGTGGACGTCTGGGGCGAGCGGTCTTCTGTTGCTGCTGTTGATCGCGCTGGGCAGCCACGCACGCAACGCATGGTACAGCCTGCTCTCCTTCCCGGTGTCCTGGATGGTCGTCACGGTCGTGTGGCACGACGTTGGCCGTCCCCTGTTCCATCCGGCCGACTGCGTTTTTCTCGCACTACTCGCCGGCACCATCGTCGCGGCGATCTGGCTGGCGATCGAGATCTGGTACCAGTTTCGTGAAAACCGATCCTTTGCTTTACGATCCCGAATACCTGGCGTTCACCTTTTCTGGGCCGTCGCCGCCACGGTCGTATTAATGTTGGTGGCCGTGGTGACGTTTGTCATCATGACGGCGCAATCGTCGCTGGGCGCGCGCACCAACGTGGTGGCGACTCCGTGGGCAGTGGCAGCGTTGACGGCCGTCAGTCTGCTGCTGTGCGGAACGCTGTGGGACCGCCGTTCCAAGTTCGTGATGCTGGGGTTGTACGGTTGTGGCCTTACCGCGATCGCCATGGCCTTGCATGCGAGCCAGGCACGGAGTTGGATCGATCAGCGTTTGACGCTTGCGTTCATCGCCGTATCATGTGCCGTATTCGTGTCATTGACTGGCCATCTTTGGAAGTGGGGCGTTAACCTGGCGCGCTGGGGAGAGATACTGCACATGCCGCGTCCGCTGGTGGAGTTATGGTGGACGGAGCGCTGGCTGCCGCCGCTGAATTTACTGGTTACGGCCGGCGTCAGCGGGTTGAGTTGTGTGATGGTGGTCAGCTCCGATCCACGGCCCATCCGCATGACCGCGGCCATCGCGCCGTTCCTATCGGCGTACGGGATCGCCTGTCTTTCGCAGAAAGAGCGCCGGCTGGCCATGCAATGCCTGGCCCTGTTCCTGGTCAGCCTGGCGGCGGTCTTCATTGGCTGGGCCAACAGTCCGCCAACGCATGATCGATTGACGGCGTTGCGTTACACCGTGCAACTGATCATTGTCATGGCGGCGGCGACAGTCGTGTATGGAGCAATTGTTGTTCGTTGGCTCAGGGCGTCCAGTCCGTGGTACGAAGCGAGCCGCAAGACGTCGGTGTTCACGGCGCTGCTCGCCGCACTGGCCATGGGTTTTGCCCTGATCACCGAAATTGCCTTGTTTCGGCCGGGTGTCGGCGTGGCACTCGAAACGACGCTCGTCATTGCAGTCAGTGTCATGCTCGGACTCTTGACGATCGCCCTGTTGTCCATGGCGTTGCTGC
>CAZSOG010000901.1:0-2741 GCA_964607555.1 uncultured Pirellulaceae bacterium
GGCTCCCTGTGCCCCATCTACGATGAATATGGCCTTCGGCCAAGGTGCTTCGATAGACCCCTGTAAGGTCCCCATGGCTGATGGTTCGCAAACGGCATAAAAACCGGATAAGGTCCTTCTGGTGTCAACCCCAATGTTTTAACAGCCCAGGCTTGCCCCGTAGGTGAGCAGGGCTCATCAACTCGGAACACGCATGTCAACCGCGCGGGGCATCGTTCTTAGCCCATGAGACTCCTTGATTTATGGATCAGGTAGTGGTCAACGGCCTGCGCGGCGCCACGTCCCTCGTGAATGGCCCAGACGACCAGCGACTGGCCACGCCGGCAATCACCGGCGGCGAAGACGCCGGGCAGACTGGTGGCATACTCGCCGTGGACCGCCCGATAATTGCCGCGCGCATCGCGCTCAATGCCCAGCGTGTCGGCAAGATACTGTTCCGGGCCGAGGAACCCCATGGCCAGGAGGATCAGATCGGCACCCCATTGTTCGCACGTGCCCTCCACTTCGGTCATTTTCCACTGGCCATTTTCACGTGTCCACTCGACTTGCATGGTTTCGATTCCGGCGACGTTCCCGCGTCCGTCATCCAGGAACTGCTTGGACAATCGCGCGTATTTGCGTGGATCCTGGCCGAATCGGGCGATCGCCTCTTCATGGCCATAGTCGGTTCGGAAGACGCGTGGCCATTCGGGCCAGGGGTTGTCGCGGGCCCGTTCTGCCGGTGGTTTTGGCAAGAGTTCCAAGTTGACCAAATCGTGGCAACCATGGCGCAGCGCCGTGGCGATGCAATCGGTTCCCGTATCGCCACCCCCGATCACAATCACGCGTTTGTCATGTGCATCGATCGGCGGCGGAGAACTCGAGGTCTGTTGGTCGAGCAGTTTCCTGGTATTGCCGGTCAAGAAATCCATGGCAAAGTGAATACCGTTCAGTTTCCGGCCAGGGATTGGCAGATCGCGTGGTTGCGTTGCCCCGGTGGCGAGCAAGATCGCATCGTGATCGGCCCGCAGTTGAGCGGGTGGGACGGTGACACCGACGTCGGCGCCGGTGATGAACCGCACGCCCTCGCGGCGCAGCAGGTCAACACGCCGATCGACGACCCGTTTATCGAGTTTCATGTTTGGGATACCGTACATCAACAACCCACCGATACGATCGGCCCGTTCGTAGACGATCACTTGATGGCCGAAGCGGTTGAGCAGATCGGCGGCGGCGAGTCCGGCCGGGCCGGACCCGACCACCGCGACCCGGTAGCCCGAGCGCACGCGCGGCGGTTGTGGCCGTATCCAGCCTTCGGCAAACCCGCGGTCGATGATCGCGTTTTCGATATTCTTGATCGTGACCGGGGGTTCGATCACGCCGAGCGTACACGCTCCTTCGCAGGGTGCCGGACAGACACGGCCCGTGAACTCGGGGAAGTTGTTTGTGTGATGCAATCGATCCAGTGCATCATGCCAGCGCCCGTGATAGACCAGATCATTCCACTCGGGGATTAGATTATCGATGGGGCAGCCGGTTGCCGATTGGCAAAACGGCACGCCACAGTCCATGCACCGCGCGCCCTGGGTGCGCAGATGGTCTTCCTCTGGTTGCGTATAGATTTCGCGGGCGTCCGCCAGGCGAATCAACGCGGGGCGATACGGGACCGTTTTACGCGGAAACTCCTTGAAGCCGGTCGGTTTTCCCATGGCACGAGTCTTTCGTCTATTGGGGCGGCATTTCTTCGTGAACTTCGAAGACGAGCTCTTCGTCTTTCTCGGCGCGTGCCAGCAACACGCGCTTATAGTCGATCGGCATGACCTTGACGAACTGGGCGACGATGTCAGGCCAGTCATTAAGTAGTCGTGCGGCGACATTCGAGCGTGTGTAGCGGCGGTGCAGCGAGATCATCTCCAACAGCTCGGAAACGTCGTCTTCGTCAACGACATCTTCCAACTCGACCATGCCGAGGTTGCATTTGAGCCGGAATTCGTCGTGCGGGTCCCAGACATACGCGACGCCCCCGGACATACCGGCGGCGAAATTGCGCCCGGTGGGACCGAGGATCACGGCACGTCCGCCGGTCATGTACTCGCACGCATGATCACCGACACCCTCGATCACGGCCCAGGCACCGCTGTTTCGCACGCAAAATCGTTCGGCCGCGCGGCCCCGGAAAAACGCTCGTCCACCCGTCGCGCCATAGAGCACGACGTTGCCGACCAGGATCTGCTCCGCCGGTACAAACGAGCTTTCCTTCGGTGGATAGACAATCAGGCGTCCGCCCGAAAGCCCCTTGCCGACATAGTCGTTCGCGTCCCCTTCCAGCTCCAGTGTGACGCCGCGTGTCAGAAACGCGCCGAAACTCTGGCCGGCGGAACCGGTGAAGTGAAAATGGATCGTGTCGTCCGGCAGCCCATGTTCGCCCCAGCGCTTGACTACCTCGTGGCTCAGCGTCGTGCCGACCGTACGGTTCGTGTTCACGATCGGCAGATGCTCTTCGACCGGATCGGCGTACTGCAACGCCGGCGCCGACATCTCGATCAGCCGATTGTCCAGCGCCTTGTCCAAACCATGATCCTGCCGAATCGATTGGCGCGTGCCGACGTCGGGATGCGGTTTTTCAGCCGGCATGAGAATCGGGGTCAGGTCGAGTCCTTCGGCCTTCCAGTGGCGAATGGCATCGTCTGGTTGCAGCGCGTCGGTACGGCCGATCATCTCGTCAAACGTGCGGAAGCCAAGCCGCGCCATGATCCGCCGTG
>CAZSOG010000902.1:0-2722 GCA_964607555.1 uncultured Pirellulaceae bacterium
GTGGCAACGAGGATAAGGGTGGATATGTCGAGCTTGATGTGGCGCCAGTTGGTACGCCCGGCATGGCAGGCGGCGTATCGGTGATATTCGTTGGTTCGGTACCCGTTCCGACCGGCAGTGGCGCTGTGTCGTTCGCCGTGAACGAGGTGCCTGGCGGCGGCGGAGACGGTTGATCAGATAAGCTCGCGGCAACCCGGTCGGCGAGCGAAGTTGTCGCGGCCCCGCTCGCGGGCTTCGCGCCGTTGACAGACTCGGAGTCTGAGGGTGAACCGGCGCCGGTAGGACCATACTGACTCCCGTAGACACCGGAATACTGCGCCGGCATCGGCGGATTGGTTGACGGCGGCAGCGGAGCAGAATTGTTGCCGGCATCACCCGGCGCGCCGGCCGGTCGCAATGCACGGACCTGTGCCGGTTGGTCGGAGTCCGCCGGCGGGATCGGCTGGGGAGCCTTGGCCGCCGACTTGGCGTCCGGTTTACGCGGCTCTTGCGACGATTTGGCTTGCGCCGTTTCGCGCGCGTTTTTCTTCGTCGTGATATTGTAAGCGATCGCCGCGGTTCCCATGACGAGTATTACGGCGATGAGTAAGAACTTGACGCCCTGGTGACTTTTCCTGGCTCGTGTCATCTAACCGGCCCTGACATGGAAAATGTGGTGGCGATCCCCAACATCAAGGACCAGCCAATGGATTGGTTTCTCTTTTGGATCTCGGCACTGACCGATCAAGGCCAACAATTCGTCGCCCGTCGCGGCAAAGGAAGAATCGCAGGTTAATCGTCTGGACCGTTGCCTAAACCGCCGGGTTCAAGCAGATGGATCATCCATGAATCACCTTGCCAACAAACACGTAAACTATTCTGCCATAATGTCTTACGACCGCGTTTGTGTTTTCGAAAACCGCCCAGGTCTGCACTTTGGCATGCCGTAAATACCAAAACCGAGCGGTTTGGGAAAGAGCATTCCCGAAAAAATGGACTGCTGAGGGTGCCGGAATGCACTTCTGAAGGTCCTAGGCGAAGCGAGATGTTCATTCGGCATTTGCACGAATTGTTGTGGGCTCTTCTTTGCGGAGTTGGAAAAGTTGGCCTTTTTTGGTTGGACAGCGCCACTGTTTTTCGCTACTGGTTTGTCAATGCTTGGCTTGTCGATATCCGGCCCCCACCCAGCGGTCTTGTCTGGGTGGAGCCAGTGGTTTCGCACTAACCGGCGGCGCACGCGCCAGCCCACTCTTCTCCCCGCCCGCCGCGAAGCGGCGGGCGGGGAGAAGAGTGGCTTTTTTTTGCGCGCTGCTGTAGTGCACAATCATGCGCTCCACCCACACAAGGTGGGCGGGGGCGTAACTCCCTCGATTGGAGTGACTTGCGCCATTCGTGACAGACAAAGTGGCGCTGTCCAATTAGAGAGGTGACTATCAAAAAGTCCGTTCCTGCACCCGGACGGCTGGGGCTTTGGTGGCCTGGGCTTTCCCTGGGCTGTTAAAACACTGGGGTTGACGCCAGAGGAACCTTATCCGGTGTATATACCGTTTGCCAACCGTCAGCCATGTGGGCCTTCCAGGGAGCTATCGAAGCGCCTTGGCCGAAGGCCATATTCATCGGAGCCTGAGGCATCGGCGCACGGTCGGTGCTCATGTCTTTACCGCGAAGCGGTTACATTCCGCAGCTCAGGGTCGTCCGCCTCCGGTGGGCGCACCCTGGGTACGCGTCCCTCGCGCCGTCCGTACGCCGAAGGTGTTCCACAAAAAACACCGCAATCCGCTAACCCGGATCATTCATGACCATGGCCCGCTGCTTGATACTGTTCGTGCCGTGCATATGTCGAGCCGCTTCGCGCGCAGCCTGGACAGCGGGCAGCAGCAGGGCAACCAGATTTCCAATAATGCCAATCACCACGAGGAGCTCGCCGGCACCCTATGAGGTGGGATAGAGGCTGGCCATATTCTGGATCAGTTGGGCGATTTGGCGGCGGCAGGAGGCCGGGCTGAGCACTTCGGCATCACTGCCCAAGGCCAGGACACGGGGGATGATCTCCAGTTGATGGGCGGCCGGTACCGTCAGTTCAATGTCACCGTCACGCCGCTGTTTGACCTGTTGGTCAGGATGCCAGGGATCCTCAAGCACCCACGGCGCGGCCCGCGCGCTGACGCGGATACGAAACGGGCGTGTCTGGCCGCCCGAGAATATTCCCATGCTCTGCCCCAAATACGAGTCCAAGTCGAAATCTTCCGCCACCTGAAACCACTGGTCGAGCAAGACCGCTCGCTGGAACCGGTCCAACTTCCAGTGCCGCAACCGCGCCGCGTCGTCCGCGATCTCATGTGCCGCGGCGATAATGTACAGACTCGACTGGTAGAACACGATCGCGTACGGTTCGATACATCGAGTTTGCGTGGGACGTCCCGGTGGTTGATACTCGATTTCGACGACGCGGTGTTCCAGGATCGCGCGGTTCAGCGTCTTCAGGATACCGCGCTTGGTCGCGTACGACTTGGCGGGCATGCCGAGCACGTACAACACGCGGCGGTACTTCTCGTAATGGGACCATACTGCGCCGGGAAGCTCCTCACGTACCTTGTTCCAGAACGACTCGATCCCCTGCCAGAACGGCGTCCCGGCCAGCGGGTACAGCAGGTCTCGGCTCAGCGACAACGCGATCAACTCCGTCGCGGTTGCCGTGATCTTGTGCGTGCCGCGCACGCCGGGTCCGAGTTTCCAGACCTTG
>CAZSOG010000903.1:0-2720 GCA_964607555.1 uncultured Pirellulaceae bacterium
CGCTGCACGTCGTGACAACACACTTGCAATGGCCAAGTTGATAACGCATACTGCGGCACAGAACAACTGCATGCAGCGGAGCGATAATTCGCGTGCCCGTAGGGTAAGTCAACTCATCGCCCGCTGATGCATGTACGTTTGTTGGCGGGACACCGGTTACACTCAGACCGCGTCGGCGGCGACCAGCCGGCGGATCTCATCGACGACTTCGTCGATCGTGCGCTCATCATTACTTACTTCGTGGTGGGCAATCCGTCGATAGCGAGGCTCACGTCGTTGGAGCACCTGCGCGACCTCCTCGGTAAAGCTCAATTCGCCGGTCAGCGACGGCCGTTGATCGTCGGTCTGGATGCGGGCCACGATCGTCGGCACGGACGCGGTGAGCCAGACGACGGTTCCTGCCGCGCGCAGCTGCTGGATATTCGCCTCACGTTCAATCACGCCGCCACCGCAGTCGATGACTTGGTTGTCGCGCGCGGCGAACGTGCGTACAATCTGCTCTTCCAAGTCGCGGAAGCCCGGCCAGCCGACGTCCGCGACCACGTCGGGGATGCGTTTACCGGCCGCCCGTTCAATTTCCTGGTCGAGGCACACGGGCGTAAGGCCCATTTCCTTTCCCAGCTCTTGCGCGACGACACTCTTGCCGGTTCCTCGATATCCCACCAAAATCACGTTCATAATTTCTGCTCCAAGACGTGACGCATGACCTCCACGGGCGCCGGCTGATCGGTCCACAGCTCGAACTGCACGATCGCCTGGCCCAAGAACATTTCGATCCCTTCCACGGTGCGGCACCCCTTGGCCGCGGCATCCTGTAACAGCCTGGTTCGGCGCGGATTGTAAACAACGTCGAAAACCGTTTGCCGGTCGTGAAACAGGCGCGCGGGCACCAGTGAGGCATCTTCCTTGGGATGCATTCCCACGGGCGAGCAATGGAGCAGAATGTCGGCGGTCGCCATCTGCTGCGCAAGCGACTCGTCTGTAAAGTCCCGGCCAACAATCGGCGTATCGGTTTGGCTTTGCACATCGGACACCAGGCGCGCCAATTCCTCCGGCACGACGCCGAGGATCGTGAACCGTGCCGGTGGTGCTTCCCGGGCCAGCGTCACGGCAATCGCGCGCGCCGCGCCGCCGGAACCAAGCATCAGCACGTCGCATCCCTTCGGATCCGCGTCGGCCTGGCGCAAGGCTCCCAGCGCGCCGCGCCCGTCAGAGTTATATCCGAGCAACCTGCCATTCTCGTTGACGACCGTGTTGATACAGCCGATGCCGCGTGCCGTTTCATCAACCCAATCGACGGCGTGCATCGCTTCAATTTTGTGAGGAATCGTGACGGACAGACCACGGTACCCCATGACACGCACACCTTCCAGCGCCGCGGCGACCGTGCCCGGCTCGACATCGTGTGCCACGTAAACGTACGGGAGCTCCCGCGCCGCGAACGCCGCGTTATGCAATTCAGGAGATAGCGAATGACCAATCGGATGCCCCAGCACGGCACACACTTTGGTCTTGGCGTTAATAGTCAACATGGAAATGCCTCACGAGTCACAAGTTACGTGGGCATCGGCACGGCCGCATCGGGGCCGCCGACACGCCCTAAAGCATAATGGATGGGTCCATGGCGGCAAAGCTGTTTGCCCGGGCATGAATGGTCTGACAAGATCCTTGGGTCCGTGGGCGAATGTGTATCGATGGCGCTGGTTGTTGGGCCTCGGAGACGCTGCGGTCCTTTGCGGAGAAAGGACCTACCTATTTCGCCCACACAGTGCCGCCCCATCCCGTTCCGTCCGAACGTCGCCAGGACTGTTGAAATCGCCGCACCGGCATCGTAAGATGCGTATTACTCGGTGGCGGCACCTGCAACTGACATGCACTCCGGCGCGTGCCGCCACGACCGACTCGCCTGTTTGCCACGAACCCACCTGAATGAGATGGAGAGACAAGCAATGACCGAATCTCGCAACAGGACATCCACCACGCGCCGCCAATTCTTGAAAACAAGCGGTTCCCTCGCCACCGGAGCCGCCGTGCTCGGTGGAATGTCGATGAATGTCCACGCCGGCGAAGACAATACAATCCGACTCGCGCTGATCGGCTGCGGGGGACGCGGCACGGGTGCCGTCAAAGATGCGCTGTCTGTACCCGACAGCGGGCCCATCGAGCTATACGCGATGGCGGACCTTTCGAAAGAACATATCGACGCGAAACAGAAGGCGTTGCGCTCCAAATTCGACAAACGCATCAACGTGCCGGAGGAACGTAAGTTCGTCGGTTTTGACGCTTACCGCAAGGCCATCGACCTGCTGCGTCCCGGCGACATCGCGATGTGCACGACGCGCGCCTATATTCGTTCGCTCCATGTCGAATACGCCGTCCAAAAAGGGATCAATGTATTCATGGAGAAGCCGTTCGCTTCGGATCCCGCCGGTCTACACCGCATGTTGCGGGCCGGCGAACTGGCGGAGAAAAAGGGGGTCAAGATCGCCGCCGGATTGCAGTGTCGGCATTCGCCGGCCCGGCAAGCACTGATCCAAAAGATGCGCGATGGCGAGATGGGTGACATCATGTTGATCCGCGCCAACCGGCTGGGGGGCGCCGGCTGGCTTCGCGATCAGGGCGCGGACGCACTCGATGTCGTCAAGCAACTCCAGTTCGGCAAGATCCACCTGTTTTGGGTCGGTTCGGGCCACATGATTGACAACCTGATCCACCAGATC
>CAZSOG010000904.1:0-2719 GCA_964607555.1 uncultured Pirellulaceae bacterium
GGGGTGGGGGGTTGGTTCGTGGTAGACCGCGCCAGTGCGAGACGCCAGACCCGGGCCAATGCCGCGCATCGCGCCGGATGCGAGATAGTGTTCGCTCCCCGTGGCCGAAGATGGGTGTGTCGCTTCCAGCCAATCCGCTTTGAACTGGCGACCGTAGTTACGATCGACAACCCAGCGTCCGCGCGCTTCGATATGTTGCCCGGCGGTGATGACGCCGATATTGCCGACCACGGCCAGCGGATCGGCTTGGCCACGCACACTGACCTTGAGAACGGCGAACCCGCTGTCCGGGTCGTGATAAACGACGCGTTCGACCGTTCCCTCAAGCGTTTCCAGCATGTTGATCTCGTGGACGCTGCACTTGAAAAACCGCAATAGGACCGCTGCCACAAGGTGCTTGCGCGCCGTGACGGACACGCTAATCGATCGATTGTTGCAAGCCGGTCTTGTTGGGGATCGGCACATGAAGGCCAAACCAATCGCCGCCCAAATGTTAACGACCAACTTCAAACTTAGACGTTAGTGGACCCCGCCAAAAGGCCGGGGATTGGAAATTGGGGGCTGGAGGATATATAGCAGGTCAGATCGGACCCGCTACCGCTTGGTCTTGCGGCGCCGTGAGGTCGGCCCGGATTGCGTCGGTGTGTCACTCGAATTGTGGTGTACCAACTGCTGATAGGTCGCCAACCAGGTGCCTGCCGGTGCTGTCTGGACGCCGGCCGCGGAGGAAGTCGAGGACACGTTCCGGACGGCACGCGTCTGGCCAAGGAGTGATTCGCGGTACGTGGCAACGTCGATTACCGGCGCGACGGGGCTCGAAGTGGGCAGCTCCGGCTTGCGGTACGTGCGCGGATAGGTGCGTGGATGGGTATACCTCGGCTGCGTGGCATCCGTCAACACGGCGTCCGTCTTGGACCCCGGCTTCGATGCCGGTACGACGCGGGTCTTGGCAAGTGTGGTTGGCCGAACGTCCCGTTGCGTTTTGGTGCGCTGCGTCCGAGTCTGATGCGTGGCGGTCCGTGGCTTGGGTGGCGCAAGTGCCGCGCGGCTGGGCTGACGCTTGGCCGCGGCAACGACGCCCACCGTCGGACGCGATGGGTTGGCAGGACGCGCGATCGATCGCGTCATGCTGGCTGCACGGGTCTCCGGAACCGCGTTCCTCGCCGGTTTCGTCGCGGGATCTTGCCGCGCAACCGGCTTGCTCGCCAACTGGCTGGATCGTGCGGCCGGCGACGCCGGTCCACACGCCGTGCAGCGGGCCATCCGTGCCCTGGCCTTGACCCGTTGCGTTGCCGCGCCGGAGACGACTTGCTTACTCTTTTCAGGCTGTGTCGTGGTTCCCCACAAGTCCGCGGTGGTCAGTGACGGGGGTGGCTGCGGTGCGGGATCTGGAAGCCGCCTTCGCGCCGTTGCGGGGATGCGCGTTCCCGGTGACGCCGCTGATACGCGCTTTGACTTCGTGGCACCGGCAGGTCGCGGTCGCAATACGGGCCCTGATGTTGAGAGGTCCGATTTCACGGTCGGCAGGCGACGCCACGTGCCCGATGCAGGACGTGTCGCGGTCGGCAACTGGTCGACCGTTTTCTTGGACGCGCCGAACGGCCAGTGTGGATGCCACTTCGATACCGATTCCCACGGCTTTTTCCAGGAGTGGTTTCTCGCTTGCTTCTCGGGCCCCCGGTCACCATCGTGCCCCAGGTGCGGCAGGGAGTGAAACATGCCTGTCAAGCCGCCGGCCAGCGTTTGGCGCAAGGCAATTGCTCGCCCATCCGACGGCAGCCCGATACAAAGTGCCAATGTCAGAATGATCAACAGGGTTCGCTTCAGGGTCATTTGCGTGGTACCTCGTGGGCTCGGTTTTTGGTTCGAGAACGAACTCGACGGTGTTGCGGGAATCACCGGCGCGCCGAATTCCTCGAACGCCTGCAAGTGGGTGGGGCTTGCCAGCACCGGCCGCACCGTGGGCTGTCCCATGCCAACCTGCGGGCCGCTTGGGAAGGCACCACTCCTGGGCCGGTGGCTCTGTAATTATCTTCGGGTCAAAGCGGTCGTGACGATGAATCCCGTTGTATGAATTCGACCGACAAACGAAGTTTTGCGGGCATCTGGGCGTTGACCTGGGGGTCTAGTGGGACTTTACGGGCATGCGGTGCGGAGTCATGCGTTCTACCGGCGCGAAGAGGACGGGGCTGGGAAGGGGGGTTGCGGCGCCGTCGAGTTGGCGCACGTCTTCCTTGGGCGGTATAGGTAGAGCGGCTCTTGAGGCCGTTGGCCACATGGTCTTGGCGGATCGAGGCCGGGACGGGGCTGGGCTGTAGAAAAACCCGGAATCTGGGCAAACGGGGTCTGCTGGGTTGCCGAGGATTTGTCGCGCGCAGCATAAGCATAATAGGGCAACGAATTGAGGAAACGCAACGAATAAGACACCGAATGAGAGTCGTCGTATGAAAATAAATTCGCTGCGTTTTATTGATTCGTTGCCTTTGTCTTTTCCTTGCGTCTTAGCGCCTTGGCGTGATAATTTGGGACCAGGTCCAGCTTGTGTAACGCCTTCGGCGTAAGTGTATGTTATGGTGACCGTAACCCAGGGCGGCGTCCGCCTCCGGCGGACTTACCCTGGGCTTTGGAGTAGAACGCCTTCGGCGTACAGAACATTGCGGGATACAACGCCCTCGGTATTGAAAACGGTCGGATGCGATGTCCCCTCTTTACCGCGAAG
>CAZSOG010000905.1:0-2711 GCA_964607555.1 uncultured Pirellulaceae bacterium
GGCGTGTGCGTGACCACGTGTCGACACGCGTTTCGTACACCACCGCCCCAATCTTCGGGTCGAGTGCATAGATCCAGATTCCACCATCCAAGTACGAAGAGCGTCCGGCGGTGCAGTAGACCAGACCTTCGTGGAGCAGCACGCTACCATGCGCTCGCCAGGGCGATTCCAACCGATTGGACGCGACGACGCGGCGGTCGATCGGCGCGGCGCGAAAACGCCAGGCCAATTGCCCGTCGCTCGCGTGCAGGCAGTACACCCAGCCATCGGCGGCGCCAAACAGCACACACGTGCCGGCGAGCGTGGGTGGCGAGTCGATGCGCCCGCCAGCCGCGTATTGCCAGAGCACGCTGCCGTCGGTTGCGTCAAGGGCGTAGAGCGTCTGCGCGTCCCGCGCAGCCACGAATAACCGGCCGGCGGCGGCGACCGGTGGCGTCAAGCGACCGGGAACGCGAACCTGCCAGCGCGTTGGCACGCCGATCGATGTTGCGACCGGAGTGTAACCACTCCGCCGCTCGTCATGTCGATACGTGGGCCAATCGGACTTCACAGACCCGCCACTCGCGCGGCTCGTAACGGACACCTGATCATACGCGGGACCTTGCTCCAGACGCGTGGCACTGCGCGAATCGATCTCCATGCCGTTCAGGTCGACGGCCGGGCTGAACGCATTGAAGCCCTTTACCATCACGCCCGGATAACACATGCACGGATGGGGCGAGTTGTATAACAGTCCGTTGGCCGGTACCACGCCATAGCGGCAGGCGGCACGCAACCAATCGTTCTCCGTATTCACCCCTCCCGCGATGCTGACAAACTCCGCGCCGCGGTTCGGCGTGATCAGGAAGTTCTCCGTCGCTTTACTCTGATAGCAGCGCAAATGATGGCCGAGCGTGAACACATCCGACGTGTCGGGCGTCGCCGTGATCTCACCCGTGTGGATATCTCGACCAACAATCGTCTGGGCGCCCTGCCAGTGCCACAACCGGCCCTGGGCGACAAACATCTCACGGCGCCCCAGCCCACTGTTCACGGACCACTCGGTCTTACCCGTGTCGGCCGCGATTGCCTGCAGCTGTTTCCCTGCCGCGATGAAGATGTGCGTGTCGGCCATCACCAACAGCGCGATCGGCCGCTTGCTGGCCACCCGCCATATTCGGCTGCCATCACGCAAGTTCACGCAAACAAGCTGCGGCCCGTCCTGGTAGACGACGCGTCCCCCTTGCGCGGCAAGTGTCAACGGCTGGATGCGACCCGATGCCGACCACAACTGCCGTTCCGTTACGCAGTCGATCGCCTGAAGCTGGTTCTTTTCACTCCGCAACAACAAGACACCGTTGCAACAGCGAATCTCCTCCGTGCCCGCCGTGGATGGAAGAGTGCTCACGATGTCACCGGTGGCGGCGTCCAGCACGGAAACCGGACCACGATAAGCAAGCGTGACATAGACACGCGCGCCCTCAACAACCAGTTGGCGAGGGACGGTTGCCGGTACCGACCGCAAAGCGCGGCGATTCCAAACCGCCGTCCCCCATTGCGGCAAACGGCGTTTCCAGAGCAACACCCCGTTGAAAGCGTCACGCGCGATCAGTGTCCATCGTTCCGGGATGGGTGGATCGGTGATTGAGGTCAACCCTTCATCAAAGACGTAGAAAAGGCGGCCTTGCCCGGAGACCATCGTCGCCAGACTCGACGCAAATTCATGACTGCGGGCCCACAAGGGACCACACGTCCATTGCAAGCCACGCGGCGGACCAACGCGCTGGTCCGCCGCCACCGGGTTGTTCGAGGCATCGTGCAAGAAATGCGTCCATTGATCCAGTTCGTCCGGCCAAGGTTTGACTGTCCGTGTCCATTGATTGTCGCGTTTGACACAAAGAACGCCGCCCGGACGCAGAACGCGCATCAGTTCCCCGTCCGGGACCGTTGGCGGCGCGCCGGTGACGATCAAGTCCACCAGATTGTCCACGTATGGTAAATGCTTGCCGTCGAACACCTCAACCGTGATTGGTCCATGCTTGTGCGCGGCTTGCAGCGCCCGACGCACGCGTGCAACACGGGCCGCGTCCGTGTCCAACCCCTGTACCAGGAAGCGGTCGTTCGCGTGCAGCGCGGTTGTCAGCGCTCCATCACCACAATCGATATGGACGATCAGCCCACCACGAATGCCGGCAACACGTAAGATATCCGCTGCCTCGTTCGCACCGGCGGACACGGCCCCAAACATCATTGCTAACGCGGTAGTGATCGCAAATGCGGTCGATTCCATTGTCGGGTTCCTCAGTGCAGAATCATGCGCTCCACCCAGACGAGCTGGGTGGGGGCGGGAAAGTGGTTCGGACGCGGACGCTGTAGTGCAGAATCATGCGCTCCACCCAGACGAGCTGGGTGGGGGCGGGAAAGTGGTTCGGACGCGGACGCTGTAGTGCAAAATCATGCGCTCTGCCGAGCCCAGCTCGGTCGGGGTGGGATACTCCCGCCACCATTCCTCCAACCCGACCGACTCTCGGCTGTTGAAAACTCGCTAATGCAGCGCAATACATTTCTTCCGGTCTTCCTGTCGTTTGTCAGCAGCCAACCGTTGGGAACATACAGAAACCGTAACCGATCACGGCCTTTGGCCATGAACGGCAGGTTCGTTCACTCTTAATCTTAATCTTAATCTTAATCTTAATCTTAATCTTACTCCTGATCGACATGACGTGTCACGT
>CAZSOG010000906.1:0-2709 GCA_964607555.1 uncultured Pirellulaceae bacterium
GGCACAGGTAGGTCGGTTTTCCAAACCGACCGCGCGCAACCCCCATCGCATGCCCTTGTCACCCTGCACCCCTCCTCGCTCTTGGTTTCCATCTGGCCAACGATTTCGGGGCCAGTCAGCGCGGCGCGGATTACCTTGACTTCGTCAATCAGACCGTGAAAGTGGTCGGTAATCTCGACCGGACTGTTCGCCACGTCGAAACCGATTTCGAGTCCCTGCCCGCCAACACCCGGAATATACCCAGCGGTCTTGGCAGTCGCGACCGGCTTACCATCGACGTAGAGCTCGATCCGGTCTTCTTTGATCACGCCGGCTAAATGCACCCAGCGGCCCGTGACGGGATCCGGACCTCGGGCAATAAAGGTCGGGCCCTCCTGGACACGGTGGATTCCGAACGCGGGCCGTCCGTCTTTCACATAGAGCGAAAAACCACAGAACTTGCCCCCCTTCGCGATCACGACGCCGCTGGCGGCATCCGTTCGCACCCACGCCATGACTGACAGCGGTCCGTTGCCGAAGTTCATATTCACGGGCTGGCCGAACTCAACGAACGATTTGCCATCCAGTTCCAGCGCCAAGCCTTGCTTTCCGGGCGCGAACGTGCCACCGTGCAACGCGCCATCGTTACCTCGATCCGTGACATCGCGAACCACGCGCGGATCGGGCCGGTCGAAATTCCAGTAGGCGAGTAGATCAGCACGCCGGGTCAGCTGGGTCAACGCCTGTCGCGCGGCGGTTGTCAGCATGTCGTTGGTTTGCCGCGCGACCAGTTTCTTGAGCGGTGCAATCGCACTAGCGGCGCGCATCTTGACAAGTCCTTCAATGATCGCCAGCTGGACATTGAGGTCGGTGTCGTGCAACGCCCGGATCAAGATGTCCACGGCACCTTCGGGTCGCAATTCGGATAATATCCATGCCGCCCGCCGGCGCGCGAACGGTTCGGGAGCCTGTAGTAAATCGACCAGTTCCTTCTGCACCGTTGCCGCGGGCAGTCGCCGCAAGATCCAGGTGATTGCCGATACGTCGGCCTGTTCATCGTGCAACAACCGGACGATTCGACTCGCGACGGTCGGACCACCGATCGTCGCCAGGGCCCAAGCCGCCTGGTTGCGAACAGTCCATTGCGGATCGCCAAGCGATGCGAGCAAGGCATGCGTGGCCGCGGGATCGGCAATCCGGCCGAGACCGTCCGCTGCGTAAAATCGGACATTCGTGTCGGGATCCGAAAGGGCCTTGATCAGCACGGGAACGGCGTGCGGATCGCGCAAACGTCCCAACGACCGCGCGGCCGTCCAACGCACGGATCCGTCGCTGTCGTGCAAAGCCTTGCTCAACAAGGGCAATGCCTCGGTCGCGCTCACGCTGCCGAGCCGCAGCGCCGCCTGCCGGCGAACGGCCGCGGCTGGCGCTGCCATATCCGCCGTGAAAGAACGAATCGGCGGCACGGCCCAGGACAACTGGAAGCTGACTACCATCAGGACAATTGCATATGCCGTGCGCATGAGATTCTCTCCTTCGTTGGACCGTGTTCGCCAAGAACTGCTTGACGCACGCATCTGTTATACCTCAAACCCCGACATTTTTCCCGTGGGGGACCGCATGCAAATGCCAGGGAATCCCCAATCGGCCACGCGAATTCGCTCGACTGAAGAAAACCGCTGTAACCGTTCACGGGACATTGGACCGCCATTGTGTTCGACCCGTGTTGTTCCGTATATTCTTACTCTTAATCTTACTCTTAATCTTACTCTTAATCTTAATCCTCTTCGGGCCTTTGCTGGTGAGGCACGCAGCGCAAACGAGGGAATCTCAAATGAGATATTCAGCTCCCACGAATCAGGAGAATCGTCGCGTAACGTAACACGTCATGTCGATCAGGAGTGGGAGTAAGATTAAGAGTAAGATTAAGATTAAGAGTAAGAGTAAGAGTGAGAGTGACCCGCCGTTCATGGCCAAAGGCCGTGAACGGCTACAAACCGCTGATATTCCCGCCAAACCGTTTTTCCGCCACAATGACACTCCATGCCTCGCAGCGATTTCCACTCGACGCACGAAGGAATGACTATGCCCAACAACGCTGCCGGCGCGCCGTGCCACGCCGAGTACCGCTGGCCGGCGGAATGGGAGCCCCATGACGCGACCTGGGTCGCCTGGCCGCACAACCGCGACACGTGGCCGGGACGTTTTACCCATATCCCCGACGCGTTCGCCAGGCTGGTCCTGACACTGGCGGAATTCGAGATCGTTAATGTGCTCGCCGAAACGGGCGCCGTGGCCCGGCAGGCCGAGCGACTGGTGGGTCATCATGCCGCCGTGATTCTGCACGACATCGCGACCAACGATGCGTGGATCCGCGACTTTGGGCCCATGTTCCTGGTCGGACTCGGACGGGATTCGGAGTTGCCCGCGTGCGTGTGCGTCGATTGGCGATTCAACGCGTGGGGCGGTAAATACCCGCCTTGGGATCGTGATGACGCTGCGACACGGCGCATCTGCGAATCCCTTGAAGTTCCGCGTTTTGCCCAATCGTTCGTCTTGGAGGGCGGCTCGGTTGATACGGATGGTCGCGGCACGATTCTGACCACGGCGTCCTGTCTGCTGGACCCGCGCCGCAACGGCGCCGTCGATCGGGAAGTCGTTGCTCGTGAACTGATCGAAGTTGCCCGCGCGCGGCATGTCATCTGGCTGCCCGGTGACCCGCTGGCGGGC
>CAZSOG010000907.1:0-2695 GCA_964607555.1 uncultured Pirellulaceae bacterium
CCCCGGTTTTCCAAACCAGAGCATTTTCAGCGGTAGCCGCACGCGTGCGTCCGTGGATGCGGCCGGCCGGCTGGGATCACCATACTCGTGCGTCCAGTTGGCCGCTCCGGGAAGCTTGCCGCGAACCACTCGAACGTGTGCCTCCTGCACGGTGATTTCACTCGCGGGCGCGCCTGCCGCAACCAGCGCACGCTCGAAAGCCCGAGCTGATTCCGGATCGGGCATGGATGCCCAGAGTACGCCGCCGAACGGACGTAGGACGCGGTACATCTCCGCTGCCGGCCACGTGGCTTGCCGTCCCGCGTATTCCGGATCGACAATTACCAGGTTGGCGGCGAACCGTGCGTATGGCAGACGTTCCAGTTTGGCCTGATGCACGGCGACACGACCACCGTACAGGCCCGCCGCATCGAGCATTCGGCGCGCGGCCTGGACCTTCTTGGCATCGGGCTCGACACACAGCACGGTAAGATTGGACTGGCACGCCACTTCACCGGCCAGCAGCCCACGGCCCACGCCCAGCACCACGGCGAAGCCGTCACGAACTCCGGTGTCTTTCAAGATCCGCGCGGCTTCAGCGGCCGCCGGTCCGGGGTCCGGAAACACGGCGGTCGGCGGTTTGATGATTCGCGATTGTTTGGGACGGTCCGGCCCAAAGCAGTAGACCTTGCCGGTCGTGCTGCTGACAAACAGTTGGCGGTCGCACGCGGCGAGCCCACGCACCTCACCCTCGATTTCCGCCCGCCAGAGGCGTGCACCGTCCTTGACGGAAAACGCGACGACCTCGCCCCGACCTCCGGCAACGAGTGTCGCTCCGGCCAGAATCAGCTCGTATGTGCGTCCCAGCCGGGCCTTCCATTTCGCGGCCGGCTTCTCCGACACGGGTACCACCTTCCACGGTCCCCATGGGTAGCCGGCGCCTTTCCAGTACATCATCGAGCGCACATTTTTTTTCGGCAGGTCCGGGTCGACCTTGCCCGAGCCGAAATAGGCATCGGCGTGTCTGGCCAGCGCGTTCATGTCCACCGCGACCAGTTCTCCGTCGCCACTGGCGTATAGCATACCGTCATGGAAGACGGCCCGGTGCTTGCCGGCCAGCGCGAGTCGCTGGCTCCCGGTGCGCCGGTCCCAGGCAATCAATCCGGAACCCGCCGGCGGGTCCTTTTCCCGAAGTGTCACGTGCGGATGCCCCTGGACGGGACGCCGATTGCCGAAGATCATATCGCCGGCCGCCATCACCCAGGCGCCGCCGGCGTGATGCAGTTTGTCGGACGCGTTATTGCAGAACAGCAGTTTCCCGGTACGCCGGTCGAACCCCGCCGGCATGGCCCGCCCGCAGGGCACGACCAGAGTGTCCCCGCACAACGCCAGATGCCCCTGTGGGGACACCGCGGCGATCCCTTCCTTGCTGCTGTGCGGCAACGCCATGTACAGGTTGTTGACGGTATCGTTCTTCCATAGCACCGCCCCGTCCCGAGCATTCAGTGCAACGACGTAAATACCGTCCGATTGCCACATGCCGAACGTGGCGTACACCGTATCCCGATCCACCAGGACGCCCGAGCGCGCGGGCCAGCGGGAAATCATCTGCTCGTTCCCCATCAGCCGGTCATCCCGCGGACCGCCCCGGAACTGCCAGCGCAGATTTCCATCCGCCAGCGTCAGGCAGTAAACAACGCCGTCGTCGGAGGCGGCAAATACCCGGCCCCCCGCGATCGCTGGAGCGAATCGCACCGGGCCGCCGGTGAACACCGACCAACGTTCCATTCCCGTTGACTGGTCGAGCGCAATAATCTTATGGTCCGCCGACGAGCCGAAAACAACCAGGCCGTCGGCGATGGCTACCTGCGGCGCGTAGTCAAACGCCATGCGTTGGACCTCCTTGTCCGGTTCGGGCCAGGCCGGCCGAGGCGCGTGCCGCGGAACGACGGTCCACTGCAAATGGAGCGGCGCAGCGAGCGTCTCGGACGACGCACCACTACGTGCATTGTCGCACCGGTATCCCGGCCACTGCCCAGCGCGAGCGCCGCCACACCACATCAGACCGGCGAGAATCATCCCGGCAAAAAACCGAACGGCAGCCAGGTTCATGAGATGTTGCACACTAACCTCCTTTATGTGGGCGGGACAGGTAGGTCTGTTCTCCGAACGGACCGCAACCCCGCCCCAATATCAAACCCCTGCGCACCTCCCTCACGCGGCCCAAACCCCAAAAGCGTCTCTCCCGTCCACGACCCACGCGTAGTCCGATGCAAACACTCGACTCAAGATCAACAGATCTCCGCCCATAAGGCCTCCAATAGCGGTCAAGGACGCGCCTGCGATGGCGTTTGGATTGTCACGCGCGACCTGACAGGATGGTTCTCACCTCTACAAAAAAACCGCGCTCTCGGTAACAGTTTAGCCAAGTGCAACGCACAAAGGTATATGCAGACCGCTTTCGGTCGAGGAATTGGAGGCAGGAGGGGTAAGGCCTGATCCCAGATTGTGGCGGTACCGTTCACGCGCTTTGGGCCCAATGCAGCCGTGGAATATCCAACATCCTACAAGGAATGTCCAATGACGAAGGAAGACGTGACGTTTGTTGGTAGCACTTTAGCTATCTGCAGTGGATCGTGTTCCGGAGTCTCGCTTTATTGTCGGTCGACCCCAACCGCCTTGTGCGGTTGGTGAAGAAGTCTCGTGGGCTAAAAAG
>CAZSOG010000908.1:0-2693 GCA_964607555.1 uncultured Pirellulaceae bacterium
CTAAGTCAGAACAAAGAAGTCCAGAGTATCACGCTTGCCGCGACGTCGCCGGGCGACCGTGAAGTGCGGGGCTCCTTCGTGATTCGGCAAAGCGGTAAATTCGTGTTGCGCGTCGTGGATGTCGCGGGCCAGGAGTCGCGCGAGTCGTTCAGCGGCGCCGTGACGCTGCTGGCCGACCATCGGCCGTTCGTCCAGGTCGTACAACCGCGTCCGATGTCGTTTGCCACGCCCGAAGTGAAGCTGCCCGTCGTGATCGAGGCGGATGACGACTACGGCATTGCAGACGCGCAACTCTTTCGCAGCCTGAATGACTCGCGTCCGCTGCCGGTCGAGGTGCACGTTGATCAGCCGCCGGCGCGCGCGATGCATGCACAAATCGATCTCCCCCTGTCCGAATACGGCCTGGAGCCTGGCGACGAAATCAAGTTGTTCGCGCGCGCGGAGGATAACGACCCGGCGGGCGCGAAAGGAGCCGAAAGCAACGTCGTTACCGTGCGGATCATCTCGCAGGAAGATTTCCAACGCCTGCTGGCGCGCCGCCAGGGACTGCAGATGTTGATGTCCAAGTACCAACAGGCACGGCGGCGCATGGAAACTATCGCCCAGCGGCTCGACCAGATGCGGAAACGTCTCGATAAACTACCACCCGATTCCCAGGCCGCCAAGGACATTCGCGCCGCGATGAAGCAGTTGGCCGAACAGATGCGGCAGGCGGCCGCGGCGATCGACAAGTCCGCGCGGCAGGCACTTCCCTACGATATTGACCACGCACTAAACGATCAGCTCAAGAAGCTCAGTGACCAGCTGCGCGACGCCGCGGATTCCGTCCAGAAGTTGCAAGCGAACGACGCCCTGACCAACAAGCAACTCGCTCGACAATTGGCCGACCTCGCCAAACGGCTCGGGTCCATGGGCCAGCAGTATGAACAAAACGCCATGGTTCCGCTGCAGCTGCTGGCCAAGATCCTGCCCCTGAAAGAAGACGAATCACGGTTCGTCATACTGGTGTTGAAACAACGTGATCTGGCCGAACGACTCGCTTCCTTGAAAGGGAAGGACCGAGATCCAAGCCCGCGATTGAAAGCACGCATGCGCGACCTCGAACAGGAGCAACGGTCAATCCGTGAAGCGCTGGACGAATTGCTGCAAGATATCGAAGATCATGCGGCCGCGCTGCCGGACGATGAACAGTTTGAAAAGCTGCGCGACACGGCGCGGCAGTTCGCCGCCGCCGTCTACGACAGCAGTGTCCTGGACGTGATGGCGGACGCCGAAACGGGATTGTCCGAGTTCTCCGGGACCCGCGGCTACGAAAATGCGAAAAAGGCAGCTGACATTCTCGAGCAGTTCCTCGCCCGCTGCTCGGGAATCGGAAAAGCCTGCGACAGCTGCCTCCAATCGAAATTCGCGCCGCATCTGGGCCAGTGCCTTGCAAAAACAGTTGAGCAACTGCTGGCCGAAGCCGGTTTGAATATGGGATCCGGGTCTGGCAATGGGCTGGGCACCGGCGCGGGAGGCGGCTATAGCGCGCGCATGAGTACGTTGAACAACGTGGGGCTTTATGGGAATCGGCCGACGTTCGGAATGGAGCAGCAGGCGTCGACCGGAAGGCGAGCGGGCCCTGGCGCCGGCGCGGGAGGTGGGGCCAGGGGCAATGAACACCAACGCATGACATCGATCGACGACATGGACATCCGCAACGCGGCAACCGGTATTTCGCAAGAGTGGATTCCAATCCGCTATCGACGGCGCGTCGGACAGTATTTTGAACGCATTCTCGAAGAAACCAAGGATCAGTAAGAGAGGGCATGACATGAACCTGGGACTTTCTCGATCGCCTGTGCGACTGGCATTCGCATGCTGTGCCGCGGTGCTGATTGCGACAGGCTTCTGCCGATTCACCGGTTGTGGCGGTACCCGTTCGCATGCGGCGGAAACACCGCGCGACCGTGCCGCGAAGAACGGCACCGTGGTTCCCGATCCCAAACGGGTTGGGGGCGAACCCGACGGTGTCGTGCAGGTCGCCAATCTGGTCTACGCGGGAGTGAAGAGCAGCCAGTGCTTTTCGGATCATTTCCTGATCAAGGCGGAAAAAGAAACCGCCATCTCGACCAGCCGGCGTTTCCACGCGGTCAAGTTGTCTGACGGCGAGATCTACGACTATCCGCTGCTGATCATGACCGGCGAAGGGAAGTTGCGCTTGCCGGACGTGGAACGGGCCAATTTGCGCAGGTACGTCGAGCGCGGCGGCCTGTTACTGGCCTCGGCGGGGTGCTCGTCCAAGGAGTGGGACCGATCGTTTCGCCGCGCCATGGCCATCGTCTTCCCGGACCACCCGCTGCGCGAGCTGAAGATGGATCATCCGGTGTTTCATACGGTGACGGACATTGACCGCTTGACGGCGACCCATGGCGAACCAAGACCGCTGGAAGGCATTAGCATGGGAGGACGGCTGGTGGTCATTTACTCCCAGGATGGCTTGAACGATACGGCACACACGCAAGGGTGCTGTTGCTGTGGGGGCAACGAGATTTCCAACGCCATCGACGTGAACGTCAACGTGCTGGCGTATTGCTTGACCTACTGACCCGAGTTATTCATGAAGTTCGGCGCGGTAGATCGCGCGTGAACAATCCGAGCTAGCCCGATGGACCGCGCGCGTGACTTGAAACAAAGAGTGATATGAGTCGATT
>CAZSOG010000909.1:0-2692 GCA_964607555.1 uncultured Pirellulaceae bacterium
GTCCCCGCGAGTCGCTGAACTGTTCGCCGATTGCGGCGGTCGCGGTCCAGCCATTTCGTCTGCCGAATCGCATCAAAACGTGACTCGACGTATCCAGTGAACTCGGCCTGCAAACGCCGCCCCTGCAGCGTTAAATCACGCAGCCGAGGCGTCAACAAGCGCGCGGCGCCGAAGATAATCGGCAGCGGCAAAATACTCAGCAACGCCAGTTGCCAGTCGACCAGGACCATCGTAAGGACCAGCACGAGCACGAGAACACGATCCGCCGCGATGGCGGGACCCCGACGAGCTATGCCTTGGCGGAGCGCTTCCGAATCACCGAGGAATCGCAACAAGATTTTCCCGGTACCGCGTCGATCCGCATAGCTCACCGGCAAACGGAGGATATGCTCGAACGCGGCAATCCGCAGGTCGCGCACCAATCCATGACCGGCACGACCCGAGACCGCCACGAACACATAGCTTGCCACGCCCCGCATCAAGGCAACGGCAACTCCGGCCACGACAACGATTCCCAGAAGCGCCGCGGGTGACAACATGATACCGAGCAGGGATTTCGACTTATTATGCAACAACGGGTCCAGTGCCAAGCGTAGCACGACCGGCACGAGAACTGGGGACAGTCGCAACATGAAAACGGCAATCGTAATGACGCGCCGCTCACTGCGGTGCGCGCGCAAGATCTTCTTGAGCGTGGCTTCCGCGCGTGGACGCCGCCCGCGTTGCCGCTTACTCGAATCCTTCCCGGCGCGCAATCGTGCCATTTGATCCGGTCCTCGCCTCATACCGTTTGACAACCCGCCGTGACGCCCAACTTTGCCATGGGCACGTCGAACATCGATTTGACCGACGGTATGGAAAGTTCCTGCGCGGTCAGGCACGGAATTTCGGTCACGGAACGTAACTCGGACGTGCTCAACGGACTGGCCGTCGCGGCCCCCGAAACGACCGTGGGCGTCACGCCCCATTGAGTTTGCAGCAGCTCGAGACCGGCGGGGGCCGCCATGACATCGTGGACCGCGAGGCACACGTCATCGACCAATCCCCGGGCCGTGAAAAAGTCCATTAGGAGGCGCGTCTCACGCTGTATTAGACCGTCGGCGATCTCCAAGACCAGATAGTCGGGGTCGTCCAGCGACAAATAAGACACGAGCGTTTCAGCCAAGTCATGCAGCTCACTCTCGGCGACACCTGCCGTCGATGCAAATCCCACGCGTGCGAAATCAACAACCCTGGCGGCGCCGGCGTCACGCATGCGATTCAGATCCTTGACACATGCCGTGCCCGTGACCTTGCCCGCATGCACGCGGCAACCGGCGTGCGCGAGACCGTGAATCAGACTGGCTGCCATCGTCGTTTTACCGGAGTCCATGGACGAACCAACCATCAAAATGGTTCGAACACGGCGCGCCGTGGCGGGTGACGGCCGCAATCCAAAACGCCGCAGGTTGATCACCACCCCATCGGCGTCCGCCAAAAAACCAAGTGGTTCGAGAACCGTCGGTTCCGAGAATTGCGCGGGCGCGGACAGCACGCGACCGATGACGCCTCCCTGGCTGAGCATGTCATACGTATCCTGTAGTTTCGGAACCTCACCCAAGAATTGCTTCGTCGCGTAACGGTTGCCGAACGCACCAACAATCACATCACCGACGAAGAACCGCGCCTTGCGTCCTGTATCCAGCTCAATTCCCGAGTGCCGCCCAATCTGGGCAATGCGCGCCACGAGAACATCGTGAGCAGTGGGATCTCGTCGCACCGGCACCAGTCGCTGACGCAGCGCGCCCCAACGTGCTGGCCGATCCGGCAGACTTGCCGTTAAGCTGCCCCAATGAACCAGGCTGTTGTCCGCCGGAGGACTCCAGACCGCATCAGGCCGCCCATCGCGCCACTGAATATGTTCTGGCTCTGATACGGCGGCTCTCATGTCGTCGTTTAGTACGCTCCTGATCATCACAAGTCTTCTCCTTAGAGTCGATTTCGACGGGGATCACACCCGGCCGCGATCGCGGATTTCGAGAATGGCACCTCGATGGCAAATGTTCACGCGACGGACATTGCCGCCAACCCGGGGCCGAGTCGTGCCGGGGTCACCATGATAAGTGGGTTTACGCGGGTGGAACCGCCATGCGTCGCGGAGAATTCCAAAACTCGCCGAGAAATCACTTGGAAGAAGGACGAAGCTTCGAGCCGCTCCGATCCCACTCCACCACAAAGGCCAGACGCCAACCACCACATTGAGGCACGTTCCCGGTTTCGAAACCCGCCTTGGCCCGAAAAATGCGAGATGAACGACAGATCATGGGTCGACAACACCCGCCAACGTCCACAGTCGGTCGAGCATGTCGGCAATCGCGCGGCGCCGTGCCCGAACGTCGCTCGGCCGCTTCGTGAACTCGGTCATCGAGCGCGAAATCGAGTCCGGCACGTGGCAAAGCCGCTCGGCCTGGTCCAGCACGGGCTGCCCCGGACGCCGGGCGCTTGGCAACTGCGCCGTTCTATCGATCAACCGTTCCAGAAGTGCCAGGTACTCGTAGTCCTCGATGCCGTCTCGAATCACTTCCAGGCGGATACTCGAGTACGGTGTCTTGTCAGGACCCCGGGTACAGGAGAAACCCATCGCCATTGACTTTCAGATCCTTGTATGTGCGTGACCGGGCCAAGTCGATCGGCACTTCGGGAAAGCACATTT
>CAZSOG010000910.1:0-2687 GCA_964607555.1 uncultured Pirellulaceae bacterium
GTAGGTAAACTCGTTCAACATCCGTGCCGGCAGGTAATCCTCCTGGGGTCGATTCGTGGTGGTAATCATGAGGAACCTCCAACAGGGTTTGGGGACCGGATTTGGCACGCGGGCGTCAGACCACGATGCATGGCGAGTTGAGCGGGGTGTAGGGCTGACCGAGCGCGGTGATCACGCGCTCGCCACGCCCTTCGGTCGGACCGAGATCGACGAACAGCACCTGATCGTCATCGTGCTTAATGATCTCACCCAGTTCGTGCTGGCACTTGGCCAGGTCGATGGGCGTGAGCTGGCACTCGAAGACCGAGTACTGCAGGTGATCGCCGTAGTTTCGCATGGTCTTGAAGACCTTGCGCAAACGCTTGTCGTCGCAGATGTCGTAACAAACCAGGAAGGTAGTGCGCATGGCGATACTCCTCGGCGAATAACGAGTCAACCGTCCGTGCGGGAACAGGTCCCGCGGCGGTCATGCCGCAGGGGTTACGGACGAAGTACGCGGCCGCAAGGCTGAATCCGACTTGCCCGGCGGTATCATGCAACAGAAACGCGAAGCAGACGTAGCAGACGAGGGGCGCGTGCCGGTGCATGACGCCACACGCCCCTCGTTCTGAACACCTTCGCGCGCGAAGGTCCAGGACCGCTTCTGCAGATTGTAGTTTGTATTCAACCAAATTGTCAAAGAGCAAGTGCAGGTCAGCGGATGCCTCGCCCGGGCCGCGTGCCGTGAAAGCCAACCGTCTGCAGGTCGCCGCCGACTGCCACCGACTGAAACAGCGGCCACGCCTCCATCGCCAGCCGGTTCGCTCCCACCATGCCGTATGTGCGATGTCGTCTCTTCATCTTTCTGTGCATCCGGGACGCGGGCTAATCAACGGCAACGCGTGAGGCAGTTCTCAGCCGTCCTGGCGTGAAGTTCCGTACTTTGCCCACTGTAATTCGCTGGCTCGACAGCACGGCGACAATGCCGCGAGCGGCGATGATTTGCGAATCGAGATTCTCGTCGATCAGTTCCGGTGACATCAGGAGTGACGACACAACCGGGAGCGGCAGAGGAACACACCAGATCGGCCAGTGAAAATACGTGTCGCTGCTGCGATTCCCGGTAAACGCGGTTGTCTTAAGAGATGTCTCGCCCGGAGCTGTTGGAAATACCGGCAGAGCTTCAACTGCCAAGCGGTTGGCACCAAGCATTGATCCAGACGTTTTTCGATTGGGGTCGCCACTGGGATTTCGCCACTGCAACGCATAGCGGTTGTCGTCAAGCGGATCGAATCTCAACGACAGCGTTTGGGTCGGATCGTCGTACTTCCAAACCTGAAAGATCGTTTTATGAATATGGTCCGTTGTGCAGTTCTGGATGAGGTTACGCATCGTTTCGAGGAAGTGTTGATGACCGGCGCCTGCCATTGTCCGCATGGCAGTATCTTGAACAATCGTGTCGTCATTTCGGGACACAAGTGCATCCGAGCCAAACGCGGCACAGTAGTCCACAAACTCACGATCTGTGTGCCGAGCCGCAGCAACAGCAGAAAGAGCAACCGCACGAAAACCGTCACGTTTGACTGTCGTGTTCTTTCCGAAGCTCGTGAATTGGGGCTGGTCTTGCTGGCCGGTCAGTCGGGCGGAAAGGATCTTGCACACTTTCTCCTCGCTGATCGGATGATTGAATTCCAGGACCGGCGACCAACACCCGTGAGATTGCCACCGCATTTTGACATCGAGATCCCGCCCCGTTTCAGTCAGTGCTCGCAGGACTCCAATGGCAGCAAGGAACGCAAGGGGGTTTGTTCCATTCAACCCGGGTAATGCCAGTGTGTAAGTTGCACGCGAATCTTCTGTGTTGCTTCGACTGGAAAGAACGACAGGTTTTGCGTTTCGATCCGGCTCGGCGCTGGCTGTCCAGTCGGCCAGGCGCAGCGTGGATTCCAGCCAGCTCAGTCCCCACCAGCCGTAACGGCGAGTGAGCGTCCAGAAGCGCTCACTGGTTCCCGAATCGAGCCGGTGCGGCGGGATGAGCTGGCGGCGCTGGTCAGCTTCGATCCGCACATCGAGCGCCGGCACGGGATGGGTAAAGAGCCTTTCAAGGCTTACGGTCGGCGCCACATCATCGATGACAACCGGAGCGAACGGTCGAGCATGCCCGTGATGCGCCGCGATCGCGTGCAGCATGACTTCCCTCGCGTCGGTAGCGAGGCCGTCGTCCAGATGCCGTGCCAGTTCCAGCGATAGCATTTCGTGGCGAAATCCTATCGGGAGGCCGTGTGTGTCTGCCGGTGCCATGCCGGTCGAATTGCGGTGCCGAATCGGTCCGCCGCGCGCCGATTTGGCCCACAGACAGGGCTGCATCCATGCCAGGTCAATGGACGAGCCGAGCAACATGGCCTGAAATCGCGGGTCGGCTTTCCCCAGATCGTGACGTTCCGCCGCCCTGATCATCGCGGCGCGCAGATCGTTTGGCAGATCGACGGCCTTGACCAGCCGTTCGGCTTCTGCCGCCACGTCGGCCAGATGATCGGCGAGTGGAACGCGTTGGCTAGCGTCAACATTATGTTCCTCGTTCTCGTCGTCAAACGATTCACGAGGGAGTGCCTCGCGCGACGAAATGCGCGGGCCGATGACGGCCACGCCATCGCAATAGCGGACGGCCCTGGCATGGCGACGTTCGTCAAACAGCGCCCCGAGTGTCC
>CAZSOG010000911.1:0-2676 GCA_964607555.1 uncultured Pirellulaceae bacterium
CGGTATTGCCGACCGATAATCCGCGAAAAATCGCGGCAGAAAACGGCAGCAATCCCGCACCTGGCCCTGTTAGACCGGTCATAGGTTCACCCGTCTGGGCTTGCGGAGATGGGTTGCGGAGAAGTCGAAATCTGGACCGCCCCCGCGAAAAGAACTTATGAACTCTGGCCAACCGCTGCGTGATCGCTTGGTAATTCCGATCGCGAGACCGCGCGGGCTAAAGCCCGCGGCTCTTTGGAGAAGACCCTTCGCCGAAGACAGCGCGGGGTCTGTTGATGTGCGGTTCATCGAAGTCGCATCCATGCTCAAGAGAACAAATTCGCCACCCGCTTGAAGAAACCCGGCCGGCCCTCCTGGCCACGCGCGTTCTTCGCCAACTCGCGAGCGATCGACATCATGCAGGCGGTGGCGGGACAACGAGGGTAACGCAACACCACCGGACAGCGCGACCTAACGGCTGCGCTGACATGATGGTCGGTTAGAATATATCCGAAGTCATCGACTTGCAATCCCAAAAAACGGTGGGCCACGTTTGAGATGCGCCGATAAGCAGCGGCGGCTTCGTCGCGTCCGGACACCAGGCTGACCACCAGACCCATGCGACCGGTGTACTCTTGTCTCGAGAGAGATTTGATCATTGCGTATGCGTCGGTCATCGAGGTGGGTTCCGGCGTGGTCACGACCAAGACGAGATCGGCCGCCAGCGCCAAAGTTGTCACGTTGGAAGAAATGCCGGCTCCGCAATCGAGCATGAGCACATCGGTATCCCGTTCAAAGGAAGTGAGCATGCGAACCAAGTGGTGGCGTTCGAATTCCGAGAGATTGGCCAAGCGTGACACGCCCGACCCGCCCGGGATTAAAAGCACTTGGCCGGGCCCCTCCACGGTGATCTCATCGATGTTTCGCTGACCGCTGAGCACGTGGGACAAGTTGAAAGGCGCGTCCACGTTCATCAAGAGGTCGGCATTGGCCAGGCCGAGGTCGCCATCCAATAGCGCCACGCGCTGGCCGCGCGCCGAGAGGCAAATCGACACGTTGACTGCTAAGTTTGTTTTTCCTACGCCCCCTTTTCCACTCACGACGGCGACGGTCAGGGCTGATTTGCCGTCGACCTGTCGCACCAACTCCCGCAATTGATCCGCTTGATCCACGACGGGACTAAAGTTAGACACCCTGGTCATTGGACGTTCCTTCGCTCCCGACCTCAGAGGTTCCCGTATTCTCGTTCCGCCCCAGGACCCACTCGGCCAAGCGTGCGCCGGTGGGGCGTTGGATATCGTTTGGCACATTTTGGCCGTTGGTCACGAAAGCCAGTTGGCGATCCACTTGCCGCAAGACGTTGAGGATCACACCGAAGCCGACCGCTTCATCCAGCTTGGTGAAAATGATGCGGTTCACGCCCAAGGGTTTGAATCGCTCGGCCGTGTGCAACAAGGCCTTGCTGCCGGCGGCTCCCGAAAGCACCAAGTGGATTTCGTCAGGGTTGGCCGCTTCGAGGAATCGCCTGAGTTCGTCGAGTTTCGGTGTATCGTTTTGGCTGCGGCCGGCGGTATCGATAAAGATCACGTCGCATTTGGCCATCCGCTTCAGGGCGGAGGCCACTTCGTCGGGCGTCACGGCCACCTCGACGGGCACGTCAATGATCCGTGCATAAGTGCGAAGTTGTTCCACAGCAGCAATGCGATAGGTATCGATGGTCAACAGCCCGACGCGCTTTTTCTCTCTTAAACGACTGTTGGCAGCCAACTTGGCGATGGTGGTCGTCTTGCCGACGCCGGTCGGACCGATCAGCGCAATCACGCGCGGCCGTCCCGTCACGGCGGACTCGCCTAAGGTTTCGGCGGGGAGCATGGCTTCGATCTTGTCTTGGAGGCATCGGCGGACTCGCCGGCGATCCGCCACTTCGTCGCCGGTTAGCTCGTTGGCGATCTGCTCAATCCATTCATGCGCCAATTCGTCGGCCACGTCGCGAGCGATGAGCTGTTCATACAGCTCGCGAAGCGATTCGGGCCATTGCGGAAGACGGTCCTTTCGCGACTGCGTGACAAGATTCTGTACGAGGGATTTGATCGCTCCCATCTCACCGCGCATGTCCGACAACGCGGCTTGGGCGGAAGAACCGGAATGCGGTTCGGCGGATTGAGACTGAATTGAAGTGGCCTTGTCGTTCACTGCGGCTCCATCCGCGGGTGACCTCGACTTGCCCGACTTGTTATTCATTCTAGGAGAACGCGCGGTGGAACGCAAGACATCCGTTTGATCCGTAGCGGTGATCTCCACGCGATGTTTTGTGCCAACGCCCATGAGTCCACCCACGTTGAGCGTACGCGTGTGCAAAATGATGGCGTCTCGCCCGAGGTCTTTCTTGACCTTGGACAACGCCTCGGGCATCGAATTGGCTTGGTATGTTTTAAGATTCATCAGTGAGTGTCACCATCCCTCGGGAACGAATTTCCACCCCGCGAACGATTTCGTTGTAACTGAGCACGCCGACCGTCGGCATGGCTGTTTCGACCAATCGCCGGACCCACATGCGGATCTGCGGCGAACATAAAATCACAGGGGTTATCCCGTTTGTAAGTTTGGTTGCTTCCTCAACTTGCGATCGAATCGAGGCGGTCACCTGATTCTGCAATGCCGGCGGCATGGTGAGGAACGTGCCACGATCGCTGCGAT
>CAZSOG010000912.1:0-2660 GCA_964607555.1 uncultured Pirellulaceae bacterium
GGCTGAAGGCCATATTCAACCTCTCCGGCGGCAGAAAACCGGTGCTGATCCAGTCGCTGTAACAAGCGTGTCAACCCCGAACGCCAACGCAAACGCTGGCGTTACTGAGTTTGGCTGAATGTGTCAAACAGGACAGGTCGTAGTATACATTCCCGCAACCGGTCGTGACAGGACAAAATCCCGTTCTACAATGAGGTACGTCGTGATGCGCAATCCACATCATCCGTAACACTGAATTGCCGCGTGAACGGGAGCCGAACTGATGCCAATTCGCCACCACCAGATTTCCTTGCGGGCACCGTGGTCGATGATCGTTATCGAGTTGTTCACGTTGCTCGCCGTATTGTTCGCCGCGTCCCTATCTGCCGCGGCAGCGTCACGCCCGAATTTCATCGTTGTCTATTGTGATAACCTTGGATATGGGGACGTCGGTTGTTTCGGATCGACCCGGCACCGCACGCCGCACCTGGATCAGATGGCGGCGGAAGGCATGCGTTTGACGAGTTTCTACTCGACGAGCGGTGTCTGCACGCCGTCGCGTGCCAGTTTGATGACCGGTTGTTATCCACGCCGCGTGGGATTGGACCGAACCGTGCCGGACGGCGCGGTGCTGCGCCCCGTGTCGCCGAACGGATTGCATCCGGACGAAGTTACCATCGGCGAAATCCTCAAAGCGGTGGGTTATCACACGGCATGCATCGGCAAATGGCACCTCGGCGACCAACCGGTTTTCTTGCCGACGCGGCAGGGGTTCGATTCGTTCTTCGGGATTCCCTACAGCGACGACATGACTCCACGGCCCGGCCGCAATTGGCCGCCGCTGCCGTTGCTGCGGAACGAGCGTGTGATCGAGGCACCGGTCGATCGCAACCTGTTGACCCGGCGTCTGACCGAGGAGGCGGTGCGGCTGATCCGCGATCCGGCCGGCCGGCCATTTTTCATTTATCTGCCTCAGGCGATGCCCGGCAGCACGCAGCGGCCGTTTGCAAGCTCGGCCTTTCAAGGGCGGAGCGCCAATGGCCCGTATGGTGACGCCGTGGAAGAACTCGATTGGTCCATGGGACAGATATTCGATGCCGTCCGTGAATGTAATCTGGCCCAACGGACGCTGATCATCTGGACCTCGGACAACGGTGCGCCGCGGCGTAACCCACCGCAGGGGAGCAATGCGCCGTTCAGTGGCTGGGGGTACTCGACTGCGGAGGGCGGCATGCGCGTGCCGTGCATCGCATGGTGGCCGGGTAAAGTGCCCGCGCGAAGCACCTGTGCCGAGTTGACCACGACGATGGACGTCCTGCCGACGTTGGCAGCCCTGGCGGGAGCATCCGTTGCGCCGGACCGTCCCGTGGATGGGCATAATATCTGGTCCTTGCTTTCTGGCCAGTCGCGGGCGCGGTCGCCCTATGACGCATTCTATTACTACTACATGGACCAGCTGCAGGCCGTACGATCGGGCCCTTGGAAGCTGTACCTCGCACTGCCCGCACAACGTGCCAACCTGCAGGGCGCCACTCGCCGCGCCGCCGCACGACTCTATCAACTCGACTCGGATCCGGCTGAGAAGAACAATCTGGTGGCCCGGCATCCCGAGGTTGTTGCCCGATTGGTGCGGTTGGCGGCTCGAGCTCGCGACGAGTTAGGCGACGGCAGTCGGCACGGGCGCGGCCAGCGGCCCGTCGGGCACGTGGAACACCCACTCCCCCTGGTCATGGCCGATTAACGCGCTCAGTTCATCTTCCGAATGCGTACTTCGACGTCTGGTTCGTCTTTTAACAACGGGGCCAACTTCGACGTGTCGGTATTGCCGGTGTGATAGGGATAGACGATTCGAGGGTGGATTTTTCGTACCGCGTCGGCGACCATTTCGGGGGTCATGGTATAGGGAAGATTCATTGGCAAGAACGCGATATCGATCTTCTCCAGCTTGCTCATTTCCGGAATGTTTTCGGTATCACCCGCCACGTAGACACGCTTGTTGCCAAACGTCAGAACATAACCGTTCCCAACCCCCTTCGGGTGATAGGGCGCGTTCGGCGCGCGCATGTGGACAATGTTGTATGCCGGGACCGCCTCGATCCCAATGTCCTTGTAGATACCGGCGTCGCCGTTCTTCATCACGATTCCGCGGTGTAACTTGTCGGCACACGCCTGGCTGACGATCAATACCGTGTCCGCCTTGGTGATCTGCTGAATCGCACGTGGATCGAGATGATCACCATGTTCATGCGTCACCAGGATCAAGTCGGCTTTCGGCATGTGCGCGTAATCGGCGTAGTGACTGACTGGATCAACGTGGATCACGATGCCATTAAACTGGAACATCAGTGTTCCATGACCGACACAAGTGATTTTGAGATCCCCTTTCGCGGTTGGAATCACATCGGTTGCGTAATGCGGAGTGGGGGCAACCGGCGCGTCACCGCCCGCCACCGCCAGGCCGGCGCACAAGACAAACGCTATCATCATTATTCATCTCCCTTGGTTGCAAAGCCCACGTCTGTTGAAATCAGTACACCCGGACCGCACGCGGCAAGACAGCGGCGGAACGCGCCGAGGGGGCAAGAAAGTCCTGGGGCAAGAAAAGGGGAAACGACGCATAGTCGCACCAAACTAGGCGCTGTGGGCGCCTCGGATAGCTCAGGTGCACCCCCCCCTCACAC
>CAZSOG010000913.1:0-2658 GCA_964607555.1 uncultured Pirellulaceae bacterium
TCGGGGTGCCAGGTACGATGGACATCCTTGTCCGTCGGCACCCCGTCCACAACCTTTGCGTAGTTCGACGCAAAAACTTGACTCAAGATCATCAAATTTCGGCCCCTAAGGTCTCTAGCGCGGGAGGCCGGCAACGTACAAGGGAGTACACTCCGCCTCCGGCCGCGCTCCCGCCCGTTGCTTGGTGGTCGTTTCTCGGCCTAGAATACGATCTGTTGGTGCAGGCCGCTTCACGCTTGGGTAGCGAGTTGCCGATTTGCGACAACCGTCCCATAACCGCAGTCAGCTTTGTGGTGAGAAGTCATCTCAGACGGTGGCCATGTCGACGCTCGACACACGTCGCCGACACGGTTTGCGACTTCGGTGTTCAGGAACAAAATGAAATTGAGGAAACCGATGGCACGTACGCAATTGTGGGTTGGAGCAGTCCTTTCGTTGTTCGCGGTTCATGCCGCACGGGCGGCCGAGTGGCCGATGTTTCGGGGCAATGCCGGGCGTACCGGGTACACCGCCGAAGCACTTGGTGCCGAACTGACACTACTTTGGGCATATCACGCGCCGCACAAGCCCGCGCCCGCGTGGCCAACTCGGCATCGCGAGCAATTTGATCGCGCCTACCAGACGGCGATTTCCAACGGCGTCCTTTATTTTGGTAGTTCGGCGAGCGGCAAATTATACGCGTTGGATGCGGCCACGGGCCAACTTCGATGGGAGTTCTTCACCGGCGGCCCGATTCGGTTCGCGCCGGCCGTCCGGCGTGACCGCGTCCTGCTGGCCAGTGACGACGGTTGTTTGTATTGTCTGCGCGCGGACGACGGAGGTTTGCTGTGGAAACTGCGGGCTGGGCCGAGCGACGACATGGTTCTTGGCAACCAGCATCTCATCTCTCGTTGGCCGGCGCGCGGTGGTCCTGTCGTGTACCAATTGCCGGTCAGCTGGTCTACGTGATCGATCGGCCACGGGCGCCACATGACGAGTTGTTCAATCCACCGCGCGTGGATCCGGAAACGGGCCGCCGCGCAACCACGATCGGAACACGCGAAGGACGTAAGGTCGGTTGGATAACCGGGTACGGAAACGGGCGGCTAGTGGCATTGAACCAAGAAACCGGCAAAGTCGCATGGCAGACCGACAAGGATGTGTTTGGCACGATGCTGGCCGTCGACACGGCGCATGATCTGCTGCTAATGAGCTACCAGCCCGCCCACCAAGCCACGCGCCGGTCCGAACCGGGCAACCGTATGGCGGCGTTTCGAGCGCGCGACGGGCGGCGGCTATGGGATGTCCCGGCCGAATACGAATCACGCCCGATCATCAATGGGCGAACGATCTATGCCGAGCCGGGTGCCTGGGATCTTTTGACCGGTAAGCGTTTGCCAGTCAAGTTCACGCGGTCGTACGGTTGCGGCATTCCAATCGCGTCGCAAAAGTTGCTATTGTTCCGCTCGGCGACGCTTGGCTACTGCAACTTGCCCGACTTGTCAACGGTCAAGAACTACGGGGGCATTCGGCCCGGCTGCTGGATCCCCGTGATTCCGGCCGGTGGATTGGTGCTGATGCCGGACGCCGCAAGCTGGTGTACGTGCAGCTATTTGAACCAGGCCACGTGCGCGTTGAAGCCACGTGCGCGTTGAAGCCACGTGCGCGTTGAAGCAACGTGCGCGTTGAAGCCACGTGCGCCTCATCACAGACGACTCGGAAACCGACATTAAAAACACGCATCCAGTCTGGATAGGCCAAACGGCTACCGCAGCGCGCGCGGCGGGGCGGATCGAAAAACGATCCGCCGCGCACGATTCTTCGGCCGCCGGGTCGCGCGGTGGCGCGCCCGTCGGGCCTCTGGTACGGATACGGCAACGCCGCGGACCGCGTCCATTCGGCCGCGTTCCCCAGCATGTCATGCAGGCCCCAGGCATTCGCGGTCCGATTGCCGACGCGCTCGGTCACCACGGAGCCATCGTCAAATGCATGATCGGCCAGCCAAGCACCGTCCATCACCAGGTGCTCGACACCACCCGTCACTTGGCGCCGGCCATCGACCCATCCGCGGCCGAACTCGCGGCCGGCGAGATTCGCGAACGGTGTCGGGTCCACTGCCTGGTCCCCGAACCAGAACGGCGCATTCGAGCCGGCCCGCGCCGCCCACTCCCATTGCGCTTCAGATGGCAACGTGAAATGGTGGCCCGTCTTTTCTGATAACCAATCGCAGAACGCCATTGCTTCGCGCCATGCAACCCGCACGACCGGCTGGTCTGGCCCGTTGAGCGGCATGCCCTGGTCGTCCGCCTTACGATGTCGTTTGTTGTAGTAACGCGGATCATGGGTGGCATCGAAACACTGAAACTGTGCGTTGGTCACCTCGCATGTGCCCATCCAGAACGGCTGTTGGATCGTGACAATCGACGCGGGTTGTTCGAACGGTTCGCCGTCGGGATCTCCCATGACAAAACGTCCGGCGGGGATACGAACCAGGGTCATCGAGTGGCGATCATCCAACGAGATGACAAGCCGATCCATGCCCACGTCCTTCTGTCGCCGCTCGGCTTCAGCGCGATCAAATGGCCAGCCCGCCGGATTTGGGATTGGGGCGACTTCTTGGGCCGCGGAAGGAATCGGCGGATCCACGCCCTGCAAGGGGTGCGTTTTCGGAACGGTTTC
>CAZSOG010000914.1:0-2653 GCA_964607555.1 uncultured Pirellulaceae bacterium
GTGTCCTCTGTGCCTCTGTGTTTTCATTCTTCTGTCAGTCCACCTGAGCTGCCCAAATGCTACGGATTGTTGCCGGCTGCGGCCGGCTCCGCCGTGGGAGTGTCGATTGATTCAAGTTCCGCCGGCGTGGGCGCCCCGATATGGACTTGCGGCAGATCGGGAAGCTCATCCCATGAATAGGCGCCGCGGCTGAGCGGCACGGGCCGTGCGATCCCATAGTCCAGCAATCGCGGCGCGAAGTGCCGCGATCGTTCCAACGCATCTCGATAGGCGTCGCTTAACCAGGGCCCCTCGGTCAGCGTCACCTGGTCGTATTGAAGCAGAGTGCCTTTGGCACGGTGCACGTCCTTCACGGCCAGCACGTAGTCGACCTGTGCGCGGTAATAGGCACTGTCGGCATCGGCGAGTCGTTTTTCTGCTTGCAGCAGCACGTCGAGCTCTTCAAAACCGACGTCGAACCGGGCGCGCAGCGCATCCACTTCACGCGCCGCCGCGACACGCCGATTCAGGTTGGTCTTCATCAGTTGGAACGCGCGCTCCATACCGCGCAGCGCGTCACTCAAGTCATGAGAGATGCGAAACTCCTGTTCCTTGAGAATCGCACGTTCGCGTGCCAGGCGAAGCTCGGCGTTGCGCAGGGCCGTGAATTCACGCCGAAAGCCAATCGGCATATTCAGCTGCACGCCCAATTGCCATTCCTGAAACCTGCCACTGGTTAAATTCTGATAGGCGCTCTCGAACCCGGTCGCCCCGCGGCCCGCATGAATCCAGTCATCACCGATTCCACGCCACCGATACAGGGCGACCGCGTCCAGTCGGGGCTTGATGAAGTTGCGTGCCGCCACTAACTCGAGCTCCGTCCGCTTCACGCGCCATTTCTCGCGCCGTAGCTCAACACGACGCAGGCATGCTTCGTTCAGGATCTGTTGCCAGTCGAAGATGATCTTGGCCGTTGTCGGCTCGGTTGCCGGACGAAGCAGTTCCGGTCCGTTGGGCGGCAGGCCAAGCAAATACCGCAAGTGACCTTCACGCGCATAGAGCGTGCTGGTGGCATTCTCGACGGCGGCCTGAAAACTGAAGTACTGAGATCGCAACTGAGCTTCGTTCTCGGGCGTGCCGCCGCGTAAACCGATCCGCAGCCGTTCGGCAATGTTGCGCCACGTGACCAGTGCACTGTCGCGGCCGGCAATCATCGCCTCTAAATCGCGGTATCCGAAATACAGGTCCCAGTAAGCGTCTTCGACATCACTGATCAGCTGGATCACCCCCGACTCGAAATCGGCCAGACTGATATCCGAATCGATCCGCGCGAGCAACACGCCGTTCATGGCCCCGGCCGACGAGTTTGGGCCGGCAATCCGGTTGAATTGCACGCCGGCTCCTTGCAGCAGCGGCTGCCGGTATTCGGCTTCGTAGTCCAGTTGCCAGACACTTGGGAACCGCAGCGAAGGATTTGCAATGAGGGCGCGGTTGTAGTCAATATGGTGCCGCACCGCGAATTTCGCCCCGGTCGCCGTCGTCTTGGATAGCTCGGCCACGTAGTTGCTCTGCAACTGCTGCGCCACGGGCAAGAACAACCCGGAAAACGTCTGGTTGATACCGCGGTCGATTTTGTTCCAGAACAGACTGGACGAGAACTGCGCGTCAAAAGCACTCAGTGCCGCCTCAACACTCGCACGAGGATCCGACTCGACCAACGCGGGATCGAACATTGTCCGCGTCCCCGCCGGCGATGACACTACCGTGCCACCCAGGTTGCGAAGAATCTCGCCATGGCTCAACGCCATGCGGACCGCCTCGGATAGGGTCAGATTCCGGACCTTTTGGTCACGTGGATTGTCGGTCGCGCGGGGCGGCCCCGAACTGGCAAGTTCATCGTCAAGGACGGTCGCGACGTCCGGGTACTCGACCTGAGTCGCGTAGCTCTGATACGGCCCGGACTCGGTTTGATGCGCGGGGAACCGGAAGTCTTCGCGTCCATAATGGCATCCGACGACACCGCCGGCGAGCACGAATAGGATCGACACCAGGGTACGAAAACGGTTCATCATCTCATGCCAACCGGTCAGTATCGGAATTGCATCAACACGATAACATCGGTGCCAAGGACGCGCGCAATCACGACGGCGTGCGCTTCCTGTACGATCACATCCTAGGTTGTCAGGCGGCCACCTGCGTTTACCGTGCGCACAGGTTTCGCTGCAAACAACGGGAGCGCGACCGATAGAGGGTGTACTCCCTCGTGGGTTGCGGGCCTCCCGCATTTGGTATCGGAGGATTGACCGGCATAAATCGAGCGATTCATACGACGCGTACAACCAGTTTGACCGAACGGCGCGGAATCCTGGGGCTCGATGCCGGTCGGCCAACGCCTACCGTTCGTTCTAGTTGTGCCGATAAATCGTGTCGATGCGCCTCGGCCAAAAGTTCTAGGACCGTTTCGACACGCGAACGACTGTTCAGATTACCCGACCCGCACGACCGCGCGCTGGCCCAGGCGAGTTTGCCCTAGGTCCGCTCTGCCTCCCGGATAACCACGGGACGAGGAAGATGAGTCCGATCCAGGCGCCAGCCGCCAGGAGGCCGGCGGCCGTGTGCAGCGGCGGCCGGTGGCGCCTAAACGGTGTGGTGGTCCCACCACCAACATACCCCC
>CAZSOG010000915.1:0-2652 GCA_964607555.1 uncultured Pirellulaceae bacterium
AGTTGCTGTGCCTCTTCAGGTGACATTTGTTTGGCCTTCACGAGCCAGCACAGAACCACGGTCGCGCTCCGTACGCGCCCCGCCTTGCAGTGCACGTAGACGCGCTTTCCCTGCGCGATCTCTTGCTGCATGAACCGTACGGCGGATTCGACGTCATCGAGCGAGGGGGCGGTGAAATCCGTGGTCGGAATCCACAACTGACTGATTTCGGCCGCCACGTACGCATCAATCGGGCCGCGGTATTCCCGGCACGTGTTGACGACGGCGCCGATCCGCGCCGCGCGCATGGCCGGTATATCTCCCGCCAGTGGCAACGCGCCGATCACGACATCCGCGTCGATCGGATCCCACCAGTTACGCACGTGAAGCACGCGCGCGAGCAGATAGTTCCATGCCAGTGTCGGGAGGAATAACACGCGTGCCAGAAAACGTGCCCACGTTTCGCTCAATCTACTTGTCTTGACGTTCAACGCCGCGCCTCGATTCATGTCTGGATGTGCCAAGGTTTCTGGGATGCCGTTTCTGGGATGCCTTCGAGTAAAATCCGACACCACGCGCCGCCATCTGCCGGAGGCGGTCCGTCGGTTCCATGCGCGGGCCAAGATGCCGGTATCGCGCGAGCAACTCGATGATGTGTGCGCCGCCGATCTGATCGGCCCAGTAGCAAATCCCGCCGCGCCGCGCGGGAAACGCCAGGCCGAAGATGACGCCGACGTCGATTTCCGAGGGGCTGCCGACGACGCCGGCGTCCAGCACCCGCGTCGCTTCCAATGCCATCGGCAATAAGAGCCGCGTCATCAGGTCCGTTGCGCCGTCGGGAACGCGGTGCCGAATGTATGGCTCGATGATCTTCCCGAGAGTGGTATCCTCATGCGCGGGACCTGGCACGCTTTCATACCGGTAAAAACCGAGTTTCGTTTTCCAACCCAGGCGGTTCCGCTTGACTAACGCCGGCAGGACCGGGGTTGCCGTGACGCGGTCCGGGAACGCCTCCCAGAGCGATCGGCCCGCCATCATCGCGGTGTCCGTGCCGATCAAGTCAAGCAGTTCAAAGGGGCCAAGCGGCATGCCAAACGTGCGGGCCGCGCGGTCAATCGTCCCGATGGGCGTGCCTTCGCATAGGACGGTCAACGCTTCGTTCAAATAGGCCACAAGCAGACGGTTTATCAAGAACCCCGGCTGATCTTGCACGACAATGGGCAGCTTGCCCATGCGTCGAGCGTAACCGACAACCGTTGCCAATGTCCGTTGACTTGTTCTGCGGCCGTGCACGACTTCCACGAGCTGCCGTTGCCGTACCGGATTACAGAAATGCAGGCCACAAAACCGGTCCGGATACGTCAGCCGGGCCGCCAGGTCGGTGATCGGGAGCGTCGATGTATTGCTTGCCAGGATCGTCTCAGTATGGCCCACCGTCTCAAGACGCTTGAGGATCCGTTGTTTCAGCTCGCGATTCTCCACCACGGACTCGATGATCAGGCCGCACGCGTGCAGATCGGAGTCGCGGTCACAGCAATTCAGGTGTCGTTCGGCATCCGGTTCGCAGAGCATGGCCGGCCACGGGGTCTGTCGGTCGGCAGCGAACTCCGCACGGATCGCTGCCCGCGCCCGGTGCATGGCATCGGTCGAGGCGTCATGAAGGCGAACCGGAATTCCGTGGGCCAACGCCTCTGCCGCGATCCCACGGCCCATGATCCCGGCGCCGCAAATGCCGATACAGCCCGGCACAGCGACCGAGTCACTGCCGTCTGGATCGGCCAACGCCTTGGAACTGGCCCGCACAAGCTGGTCAACGTGCCACAGTGCGTGCGCGGTGGATGGTGCCGGACCCGAGGACGCGGGCGCCGCGACACGTTGCAGGCCCTCACTCACGCTAAGCGATAGAGTCCGATGCATCCCTTGGATCGCCGCCCGAGCCGCGGTGGGCGCCGGGTGGTCCGTGACGACCAGCAACCGTGTCAGGTGATCGTTCACCGCTGGCAGGCACGCGTCGGCGTCGGCGAGTGGACCGCACAACGTGGCGCGGCGGTGGGCTAACCGTGGGGTGTCAAGGAGGCCGTGGATCAATGTCCGGGCCTGTGGGACCAGATGATCGGGCGTTGTGACCAGGTGGTCGACCAAGCCAATGCGCAGCGCGACCTGCATGGCCACCGGCTGCCCGCCTGCGATCAGAAACGCGGCCGCGGGAACGCCGACCAAGCGCGGCAAACGCACGGTGGCAGCGGCCGGCGGAATAACGCCCATGCGCGTATGCGTGAATGCGAGCGTCGTCGCGATCCGGTCGGTCGCCACCCGATAATCGCACCACATCGCCAATTCGGCGGCAATGCCCGAACAAGGGCCGTCCAGCGCCGTGACCGTCACGAGCTTCTGTTCGCTCAATATCGGCCAAAGCGGATGGGTGCCGAAGCGCTGTGTATCCGCCCCGACACGGGCGGACACGTCCTCCATACCACGTGATGGGGGCTGTTCCAGTGTCACCGCCCCCTCGGTGTTGCGAATCGTCACGTTGCGAAACAGCAGCACGAGGCCGTCCAGCGCGTCGGATTGCACCCGTGGCACCAGACATCCGTACAGTTGGTCGCGCAGCTCGGCGTGCCATGCGTGCGATCGATTCTCCGCGGTGCAGTCGATGACGGCGATCCGATCCTC
>CAZSOG010000916.1:0-2646 GCA_964607555.1 uncultured Pirellulaceae bacterium
ACGATCTGCGTTTCCGCGAACGGTTCACGACACCATCGTCGGTCTGTTGCCCAGGAACTGCCGGTTTGCGTGGTGGGGCGCTGCCGCGGGTCTTGGATGCGCGGGAGCGGTCGGGTACATTAGCAGCTAGGCAGGCGGCACCAAATGGCGTTCGTGGCGTGGAAATCCGCATCTGCGACGGACGTGGACGTCCACCGCACTTGTTTGGAATTGTAATTGAGTTATGGCACAGGTTCCGAGAGAAATTCGAGTTGTATCCAGGAAAAACCGGCACGCGCAGCATGCAGCTTCGATTTGACAGTTTTTCGATACCGCGTCGTCTGGCGGCGCAGCGCGTCCACGGCACGCCAAGTTTCCTGGCCCAAGGCGTGGTCGCGAGCGTCGCCACGCATGCGCTGCTGTTGGGTGGTTACTCGCTGTATCTCGCGTGCGTTTCGATGTGGCCGGAGTTCTTCACGCCCCAGTGGTATCCGCCGCAGTCGGGTGTATTCTCACGTGCGCGCGCGGCATCACGAGCGATCGTCATCGAGGCGGCTTTCGAACGTCGCACGGTGCAGCAGGACGGGGCTCCGGTGCGCATTCACACGCAGCCGGCCGATCAATCGGTGCGAGCTGCCGCATTGGAAGCGCAAGCAACCCACCTGGTCGAGCGAGCCGAAACGGACGTGTCGCGGCCACGGCCGTTGGAGCTTGAGCCGGCGCCGGTCTTGGAACCGCGGATGTTGGCACGCCCAGCCCAACGACATCAGGAACTCGAGCTGCAAACACCGACGAGCGATCAGCCGCCCTCTCCCGCGCATGTTCCGCGGCGTTCCCGTCCTGTATTGTTCAATGCGGTGACATCGGTTGCCAGCACCGCAACTCGGAAATCGGACGGGGCGGAATCCGAAGTGCCCCCACGAACGGTCTTCAATCCCGCGCCCATTTACCCGGATGCTGAGAACGCGGCGGGGATCGGCGGTCTGGTCAAGATTTATGTTCGCCTGAGTGTTGGCGGCAAGGTCGAGCTTGCCCGTGTCCAGCTCAGCAGTGGGGTACCGGCATTGGACGAAGCGGCACTCGCCGCCGTGCGCCGTTGGCGTTTCGAACCGCTTTCTTCGGACCGCCCGACGGCCCGCGAAGTTATTGTGCGTACGCGCTTCGCGCCGGCCGAGTTACCCTAGTGCGGAAGGCCCGCAACACACAAGGGAGTGCGTCCTCCTTCGGTCGCGCTCCCGGTGTTTGCTTCGAAACATGCGCGCACGGTGCGCGCATGTGGCAGCCTAAGAATCTAAATCGGATCGCCGTGCCGTCGCGCGCGACCATGCGTGAACCAACGCCACATTCGTTGCGTTTTCGCAACATCGCTGGATTCACGCGGTCATCCGGCCAGTTCCCACCGAGGCCATCTAACTCCTTTCCCATAAATGCTTTATGGATACTTGCAAAGCCCCGGAACCAATTTGGAACGCCGAGTGCGTCGTCGGAAGCATTACAGCGTGTATTGGCATACAATGGGAGTCCGGGTGACGGCGTCCGGAGCATGCTTTAATTCGTGGACGGGAAAATGGCCTGCACATTACCGGCGATACGGGTTGACGAAATCAACGACCTGGACCAACTGGAAGGCCTGCGACTGATCTGGCAAGCCTTGTTTTCTGAAACGCGCCGCGCCAGTTTCTATCACACGCTGGACTGGCTGCAGACCTACTGGAAGCACTTCGGTGCGGGCCAGCAGTTGCGTGTGCTGGTTGTTTCGAAGGGGGCACGCCCGATCGGGATCTTGCCGCTCACGATCCGTCGCGAAAAGACGCGTATTGGATCGCTACGCGTACTCACCTATCCGTTGGCCGATTGGGGATCTTGGTACGGACCGATCGGACCGAATCCGACGGTAACATTGATCGCCGGCTTGCGGCACGTCGCCGAATCGCCCCGCGACTGGGAACTGTTGGACCTGCGGTGGGTTAACCGCGATGGCCTGGACCATGGGCGAACGCCATCCGCGTTGCGGCAGGTGGGCCTGCAAGCCCGCGAACGGCTCTGGAAAACCGTGGCGATCGTTGACCTGATCGCCGATTGGCAGGCGTACTGGTCCAGCCGCCCGGCCAAGTTCCGCCATAACATACGTCGCGAGCAACGTCGGCTGAGTGAGCGCGGGCGTGTCCGCCACGTTCGTTATCGTCCCCGCGGTCGCTTCCATGGTGAAGCCGACCCGCGGTGGGACCTCTACGATGCCTGTAAACGTCTCACGCGGGCAAGCTGGCAGAGCGCGGACCCGGACGGCGGGAGCCTGGTCCACGATGCCTTCGCCGACTATTTTCGCGATGCGCACCGCGCGGCCGCACGCAATGGCATGCTCGACGTGAATCTCTTGACCGTTGATGATCAACCGGTCGCCTATGCCTACAACTACCACCACCAGGGCCGTCTTCTTGGACTACGGATTGGTTATGACCCGGCGTACACACGGTGTGGCGCGGGCAACGTGCTGTGGCGCGAATTGCTCAAGGACGGTGCCGAGCGAGGTGATATCGAGTTGGACCTGGGCCCCGGCAGCATGCACTACAAACTGAAATGGGCAACCCGCCTGGCACATATCCACCATTACACGCATTATCCGCTCGCGGCACCACGCAGCCAGCTGCTGCGTATCAAACACTGGAC
>CAZSOG010000917.1:0-2636 GCA_964607555.1 uncultured Pirellulaceae bacterium
GCCCCACGGGACTCGGACCGGACTGAATAACCATGCGTGCAGCCGATTGTGCACGCGACACACGACGAGCGCCGGTGCAGGTGCGTATGGGCGAGCGTCTCCGGCGTCCAGGCTTCGGTCCCGCCGATACTGCCCTGCTGGAAGTTCCGGACCGGCAGGGCGTGCAGTCGGTTAAGAACAGGCAGGTTGGCAACCGTGCCCAACTCGCGGTACTTTGCCGTGCCGGGACCGACCGACGCGGTCACCAGACGCCGCGCCAATTGGGCGAGTCGCGCCGGGTGCGCACTCGTTGTGCTCCGCGTTCCGCGCACGAGAATGGCTTTCAAGTTTTTCGAGCCGAGCACGGCGCCGGTCCCGCCGCGGCCGGCATGGCGTCCCGCGTGGGACAGGGTCGCATAGTGCACCAGACGCTCGCCCGCCGGGCCGATCACTGCCGATTCGAAATGCGCGCCGTACCGTGCCGCGAGCCAGCGACTTGTCTCTTCACAGGTCGCGCCGGCAATCGCACGTGCCGGATCCAAACGCACCGAACCGTCGTCGATGACCAGCACCGACAACGCGGCCGCGCGCCCCTGGATCACAATCGCGTCGCAGCCGCACCGCTTGCCCGCCATGGCCCAGGCACCGCTCATCAGCGAATCGTTGATCCGCTCGGTCAGAGGGCTCTTCGAAACAACCGCGAGTTTCGCCGAGGTCGTGATCGGGCTGCCGACCAGCGGGCTGAATGCGAACACCAACGCCGCCGCCGGGCGCAGCGCGTCGCCGGCCGCCGCGCCATGACGCAGCACAAGGTACGTCCCCAATCCGCTGCCGCCAAGCAAACGTCGCAACACGTGTGCCGCAAGCGGTTCCCGCGCGACCGCTGGGCCGCTCACGTCGATGTGCAAGTACTGGCCGTGATAGCCGTGAACGACCGGTGGTGAATCGAGGTTTGACATGAATACCGGAGAATTTCGCGGCGGAAAGTGGGGATCCTTCAAGGACGATCGTGACCCCATCCATCATAGATCGTCTCGCCGAATTCGGGTACAGGTGAGTCTGTTCTTTGAGCAGACCAAGACCCCGCCCAGTCCCAGAAGAAGGCATTTGGACAAGAATATCCTGGTATCATATTCTTGCCAAAAGAGTAACACTTTAGCTATCTGCAGTAGACAGTGTTCCATGGTCTCGCTTTATTGCTGGTCGACCCCAACCGCCCTGTGCGGTTGGTGAAGAAGTCTCGTGGGCTAGAAAGGCTGGTTCGCGCTAACCGTCTCTCCCCAGCCCCGCCGCCACCGCCGAAAGCGGCGGGGCTGGGGAGAGAGGGAGAACGGTTGAGACTTTGCGTCTCAAATAATTTGGGAGTTAGCACCGTGGATCGGCGGGGAAGATTTGGCACAAACATGAGAGTCTATCTTCAATCGAGCGAATACCCGTGTCTGCGTTTCCTTGCGTGCAGCGCGGTAGAGCGCGTGATTCTGCACTACAGTCGCGTGCATCGGGTCCGCCACTGCCGGGTTTATCCCGGTAGAGCGCGTGATTCTGCACTACGCGTCTGGCTCGCGCAGCGTTCCGATGACGTCGGCTTGCCACACTTGATTAGTCGCGACGTCGTACGCCGTCAGCCATCCACCGGCGAAGCAGTACGTGTCGATGCAGACCAGGTGACCAAGGTCCAGGACCTCGCCGTCCGGTTGCGGAGTGTGTCCGACAAGCACTCGCTTGCTTGACCGGTGCGGAGGCGGGACCATTGCGGAGAGCCGCTCCCAGAAGATGATCCGTTCGGGCTGATCCGCCATATCCAGATCGGCGATATAGTTCGCATGCACGAAGATATGATCTTCCGTCTCGAACGAGCGTCGGAAGTTCCGCATGAAATCGATGTGCGCGTCCGGGATGTTCTCCAGCGCGTTGCCGTAACTGGCCATCGTCTGCTGACCACCGAACATCATCCAGTTGCTGGCCATGGATTGCTGGTCGATCGCCGACAGCATCATCAGTTCATGGTTCCCGATCAACGGAACGTAATTGCACTGTGCGGGAAGCGCGAGCAGCTGCTCAATGACGTCATGGCTATCGGGTCCGCGGTCGACGCAGTCACCGAGTGTGACGATGGTATCATCCGGCTGGGGTGCGATGGCCCCGAGCAACGCGCGCAGCGCCTCGGCGCACCCGTGAATATCTCCAATAGCGATCACCCGTGACATGAGCACCTCGTGTTTGTCCAAGAAAAGCGAGTACACCGTCCGTGGTCGGCGGCTCGACCCTTAAGGATACGTGACGCGCCTCAGCCGCACCAGCGTATTTGGCCCAGAAGAGGGACAGGCAACAACATTGATGACCAGAACATTATCTGAGATACTATCCGTGCCGATGAGAGGAATTAGGAGTTAGATTAGGAGTTAGATTAGGAGTTAGGAAGAAAAGTGGTTGGGTTGGGATGGTCCGGTTGTTAGGTGAGAGAGGAGAGGTAAGAGAGAAGAGAGAATACAGCGCTGTGCGCGGGTCTCCTGACCCCGCACGGGGAGCGACCGAAGGTCTCCACCGCGCCGGCACGCGTCAGTTGGTTCGAGGCAACGCCTCGTTAGAAACGTTATGGACCGAAATTTGATGATCTTGAGTCAAGTTTTTGGGTCGCGGTTCAGCCGCCACGGGAG
>CAZSOG010000918.1:0-2623 GCA_964607555.1 uncultured Pirellulaceae bacterium
TTGTCTCGGTGGAAAACCGTTTAGACGCAGAGGGAATCCCCCACACGTCCCTCTCACACACACGCCCCTCGCCACCGGAGCTTGTCTCGGTGGGGGCGGGAGGGCAGCCGAGTTGCGGGCGGCGGGTCGTGCAGAATCATACGTTCCAGCGTGCCGGGATCCGTCCGTTGGTTGGAGGCAACGCCTCGTTAGATTCTTAAGCTGCCACATGTGCGCACGGTGCGCGCATGTTTCATGACCGGGTCGCGGGCGCCGCCCACGTTACGCAAGAACAACTTGATGGCATTTTCTTGCCCACCATATTCTTGCCGACGCTCCCCATGCCGATCCGCGGGGATCGCGTGCAAGCTCGCCATGGCGGTTCAGCCACGCGTGGCCGCGGGCCGGCGCGTCCGCCGCCGCCGCTCGACTTCGGTCAACAGCATCTTGCGCAGCCGGAAACAAGCCGGCGTGATTTCGACCAATTCGTCGTCTTCGATATACTCGAGTGCGGCTTCCAATGACATTCTGCGGGGTGGCTTGAGCAAGATATTCTCGTCAGTGCCGGCAGCACGCATATTGGTCAGTTTTTTCTCGCGTGCCGCGTTCACCATCATGTCGTTTTCACGGCTGTTTTCGCCGACAATCATTCCTTCGTAGATTTCGTCGCCCGGTCCGACAAACAGATCGGCCCGCTCTTGCAGACTTCCCAGCGCGTAGGCGACGGCACGGCCCATCACGGTCGACACGAGCACCCCATTGGCGCGGTGCGGCGGATCGTCGCCCGCCGGTGCGTATTCCGCGAACCGATGATAGACCAGCGCCGTGCCTTGGGTCGCGTTGAGCAACAGCGTGCGTAGTCCGATCAAACCGCGTGCGGGGATCCGAAACGTCGCGCACGAATACTCGCCACGCGCTTGCACCTGTTCTAATTGGCCACGCCGTTGTCCGGTCAAGTCCATCACGCGACCGAAGTGGTCCGGCGGCACCTCGACTGTCAGCGTTTCAAACGGCTCGCAGCGCACGCCGTCACGATACTGATAGATGACGCGCGGTTTGCCAACCGAAAATTCGTACCCTTCGCGCCGCATCGTCTCGATCAGCACGGCAAGATGCAACACGCCGCGGCCGGCGACCGCGAGCCCATCCGTTTCACTCAATGGTTCGACACGCAATGCGACATTACGTTCCAGCTCGCGGTGGAGTCGTTCACGCAATTGCCGACTGGTTACGTATTTGCCTTCGCGGCCCACGAACGGCGACGAGTTGATCGTGAAGACCATTTCCAGCGTCGGTTGATCGACCACCAATCGCGGCAGCGGGGCAGGGCGGTCCAAATCACAGATCGTATCGCCAATCTCGACCTGATCCATGCCCACGACCGCGGCAATATCGCCGGCCTGAACCGCCTGCGCCTCCGTGCGTCCCAACTTGTCAAAGACCATGAGCGTGTCGATTTGCGCGGGCGTCACGCGCCCATCCGCGCCCGACAGCCCGACCGTTCGCCCCTGGTGCAATGTGCCCGCGGTCACGCGCCCAATCGCGATTCGACCGACATATTGCGACCAGTCGATCGTGGTCACCAACATGCGGAGCGGCGCCTCCGGTTCAACTTCCGGGCCGGGGATCGTAGCGAGCACCAGATCGAGCAGCGGCCGCATGGATGAGGTCTTCACATCGGGGTCCGGCGTGGCGTACCCTTCCTTGGCGGTCGCGAACACGTGCGGCAGGTCCTCTAATTGAGCGTCATCCGCCAGCTCCATCAGCAATTCGAATGTCTCGTCGAGCGCTTCGTGCGGGCGTGCATCGGGACGATCAATCTTGTTGATTACGACGATCGGCTGCAGGCCACACTCGAGCGATTTAGAAAGCACGAAACGCGTCTGCGGCATGGGTCCTTCCGCGGCGTCCACCAGCAGCAGCGCGCCATCAGCCATTCGCAGGACACGCTCGACCTCCCCGCCAAAATCGGCGTGGCCCGGCGTGTCGATGATATTGATCTTCACGCCGTTGTGCGGCAACGCGATATTCTTGGCGATGATCGTGATACCGCGCTCCCGCTCCAGATCGTTCGTGTCCAGGATCCGCTCGCCACGCAGCTCCGCTGCACGAAACTGTCCGCACTGGCGCAACAGGCAGTCGACCAGGGTCGTCTTCCCATGATCGACATGGGCAATGATGACGACATTTCGAATATCGTTTCGGCGCACGACGGTTCCTCTCTCTCCAACTCATTTTCTGGCGGCGTCTCCGCGTACGGGGCGGGCCGAACCGGCGGCTATTGCCCGGAGCCCCTTATCCCGATGAGCGTGCAACAGAACACGGTTGCAGCCATACTTGGCGGACTTCCCCGTCCTTCGGGGGACGCCAGGATAGAATTCGTGCGGCATCTTTCTTGCCGCCGCCTTCAAGTCCAAACAGATAGAGTAGCTCGTGGCCCCCGATCACGTAACCTGACCACCGGCCAAGCAATGCAACAGCGCATGGACCGAGAAGGCCGACGAACAAGGACTTCTCATCATGGGGACGGTTGCTCAAAAAACGCATCTGTCTGTTTTCCGCGAAGGCGCGGACGGACCTCATGATGCGGAAATGATGTTGAGTGGCACTTCGCGCAGGTTTTAAGGAGGGGCATGTGCTTGGA
>CAZSOG010000919.1:0-2600 GCA_964607555.1 uncultured Pirellulaceae bacterium
GACGAAACGCCAATAGACGAGCCGCCAACTCTGTTTTAGAATGGTTGTTAACGGGGGGGTTGCAGGTAGCCCGTGACGGTCGCACGGATGGTCACAATTCTCAGGATCGCTCTTCTCGATGGCCATTGCACATTCTCAATCTTTTGCCGAGCAAACGCGCGAATTTCGCGCTCATATCGACCATGCACTAGACGGTTACACTCAGTTGGGTGGTGAGTGCCCGGCTCGTTTAAGGGATGCAATGCGGCATAGTCTGTTGGCGCCCTGCAAGCGGCTGCGGCCGATCATGGTGCTCATGGCGGCGGACGCGTGTGGTACGGATTGGCATGGGGCGCTGGGGGCGGCTTGTGCGGTGGAGATGGTGCATACGTATTCACTGATCCACGACGACTTGCCGGCGATGGATGATGACGATTTACGCCGCGGCCGGCCGAGCTGTCATGCTATGTTTGGAGAGGCGGTTGCGATTCTGGCCGGCGACGCGCTGCTTGCATTGGCATTTGAGGTCGTGGCGCGTGACACGCAGCCTCCGGAGGTTGCGGCGCGGTGTGTTGCGAGTCTTGCGGAGGCCGCCGGAGCGACGGCCCTGGTGGGGGGGCAGGTCGACGACCTGGCGGCACCCGAATCGGCGGAGGCTGGTTTGGAGGTTCTTGAGTCGATTCATCGCCGCAAGACGGGTGCCATGATGTGCGTTTCGCTGCGGCTGGGTGGTTTGGTTGCCCGGGCCGACTCGCGGCAGCATGCGGCGTTGGCGTCGTACGGGCACCAGCTTGGTCTGGCGTTCCAGATTGTCGACGATTTGCTTGATCTGCGTGGTGATTCCCGGACGTTGGGCAAGCACCCTGGCAAGGACGTGACGCAGGGGAAGCTGACTTTCCCGGCGTTATTGGGGGAGGCGGCGAGTGCGCGTCGGGCCGGCGAATTGGTTGAAGGTGCGTGTGCGGCACTCGATGTTTTGGCGCCGCGCGCCAAGGACCTCGAGGCCCTGGCACGGTATGTCCTAGAGAGAAGTTGGTAAACGTCATGCACAAAATGCTTGCGCAAATCCAGTCGGCGGATCAGCTGCGCGATATGTCGAATCGCGACCTTGCCCAGTTAGCCGGCGAGATTCGCGACGTACTATGCCAGTTGATGGCGACACGTCCGGTCCATTTCGCGTCGAACCTGGGGGTCGTCGAGTTAACACTGGCATTGCATGGCGAGTTTGATTTCAGGCACGACAGGCTGATCTGGGACACGGGCCATCAGGTCTATCCGCACAAACTGATTACGGGCCGCTACGGCGAGTTTGGCGCGATTCGGACCAAGGGTGGCCTGATGGGCTATCCCAACCCGGCGGAGAGCCCGTACGATTTGTTCATGACCGGGCATGCCGGCTGCAGTCTGTCGACCGCCTTGGGGCTGCGCATCGGCGACGAGCTGCGTGGTGAGCCTGACCGGCGCGCGGTGGCGGTGATCGGAGACGGCGCGTTTTCCTCGGGTATTGTCTACGAAGCGATGAACAACGCGGGTGGCATGAAGAAGAATCTGTTGCTGATTCTAAATGACAATCAAATGTCAATATGTCCCAGAGTTGGCGGCGTGGCCAGATACTTGGATAGTCTCCGTTCCAATCCGTTTTACACGGGTTTGAAGAACGAGGTGGTGCGGGCTCTGAAGCAGGTGCCGCTGCTGGGCGATCCGGCCGAGCGATTTCTGGCGCAGATCAAGGAAGCGATCAAGGCCGGGATCCATGGCGGCATGTTGTTCGAAGATCTCGGGTTCCGCTACATCGGACCGATTGACGGGCACAACATCGCGCTGTTACGCAAGTACTTGCGCATGGTCAAGGATTTGGCCGATCCGATCTTGCTGCATGTCGTTACTCAGAAGGGACATGGGTACGAACCGGCGGAGGTCGATCCGGTCTATTTTCACACGCCGCCCGCGGCGGCGCGAACGGCGGTCGCCAACACGGCCGGTAAGGGGACGACGCGGAACTTCACGGACCATGTGAGTCAGGCGATCGAGGCGCGCATGCAGGCCAATTCCAAGGTTGTTGTCCTGACGGCCGCGATGTGCCAGGGCAACAAACTGGACGCCATTCGCGAGGCGTTTCCGAAACGGTTTTTCGATACGGGTATTTGCGAGTCGCATGCGGTAGCGTTCGCGGCCGGCATGGCGAAAACGGGCATCCGCCCGATCGTCGACATTTACAGCACATTCCTGCAGCGTGCCTACGATCAGATATTTCAGGAGGTGTCACTCCAGGACCTTCCGGTCGTGTTCACGCTGGATCGTGCCGGCCTGACCGGTCCGGACGGACCGACGCATCACGGCGTGTTCGACATCGCCTATCTGCGGACGCTGCCCAACCTGGCGATTCTGGCGCCCGGGGATGCCCACGACGTCGAGCCGATGCTGGAGTTCGCGCTGGAACATGGCGGTCCGGTCGCGTTGCGCTACCCGAAAGCAGCGGCGGCACGCATCGAACGGACCGTGGTACCGATCGAGTGGGGGCGTGCCGAGGTGTTGCGGTGGGGACGCGATGGTGCCATCCTGTGTCTCGGGGCGCAGCTTGCCGACTGTATACAGGCGTCGAATACCCTTGCGCAGGATGG
>CAZSOG010000920.1:0-2574 GCA_964607555.1 uncultured Pirellulaceae bacterium
GCGCACGGTGGAACAAAAATCACCCGTTTTTCAAATGCCAATTTCGTCTGCAACCTCAATCTTTTAACAGCCCAGCCCAGCCCCTGCCGTGGACCGTCACCGGGTGGAGTCACGCCAGGATGGCGAGCATCTGCTGCCAGGTCCAGATCACGGCAAGCGCGAGCAGTACCAGCATCGCGAGCGTGTACAGACTGACAGCAACAGTCAGGGCGGTTTTCGCCGGAACTGAAAACGCTCGGCTGGCCCAAATGGCCGGAATACCGGCGGCTCCGGCCACCAGGAACAAGAAGGCGAGTAGTTGCCACCGGCGGTCGACGAATGCCGAGTGGCGCGGCGTGCCGCCATTGTCAGTTTGCGACGATTGACCCTGTTTGCTCATTTTGCCTAGACTGCCTTCCCTTTTGCCCGGTTCATGATAACCCGGGGGGATTCCTGGAATAATTCACTTTTTGTTGTACGAAATCAAGCTCGATTATGCACTAACCAGGTAGTCACTGCACGCGGATGGTGTGTCGCCCCGAATCTTACACGCTTTTTGCCCACGGAGTTCTGGTTGGGCGGAGGATAAACGACCGATGCGACTGACGTTACGTACTTTGTTGGCGTATCTGGATGACATTCTTGATCCGGCGGATGCGCGGGAGCTTGGCGAGAAAATCCAGCAAAGCGAGTTTGCCGGTGGATTGGTGCACACGATTCGCGGAGTGACACGCAAGCTGCGGCTGGGTGCGCCGAAGTTGTCGGGCAAGGGCATGGGGTTGGACCCAAACACGGTGGCGGAGTATTTGGACTTCACACTTCCGGCCGACCGCGTGCCTGACTTTGAAAAAGTATGTATTGAGTCGGACGTTCACCTGGCGGAGGTCGCTTCGTGCCATCAAATTCTTGCTCTCGTGTTGGGCGAACCGGCGGATGTTGATCCCGAGTTACGCGCGCGAATTCACGGCCTGAAGACTGCGATTGCGATGCCTGGGGCACCGACCGAAGAGCACTTGGAGGCAACGCCACCGGTCGCTCCGAAGATCACGCCGACCGCGCCTCCGATCGAGGCGCCGACCGGAGGCGGGGCAGGGAGGGGGCACGTGGCGACGCCCGCGATCGAACCGATCTCAATTCCGGTCACGCCACCGGGGCCGAGAATCCGTTTCGTGCCGGCATTGGTAACGCTCTTGGGAACGTTCCTGATCGCCTTGGTCGTGCTGGCAATCATGGGCCCGCTTGATCGGCGGCATCCGGTATTAGGGCGTTTCTTCGCTGCGCCGGGTGCTGAAGAGCGCGTTGCGGCCGCGCCGGATAGTGTCCCGGCACGGCAGCCGGCGGCACGACCGGGCGCCGCGCGCGCGGCGGCCTCGAGCGCGGCGGCGCGGGGGGCGGAGCCGGAGCGGAAAGGCGAGGGCGACGATTCGGACGTACCGGGGGCCGGGTCTGACGCAGCAGCGCCCGCGCACGTCGACGAAGGCGAGGGCGTGGTGCCGGCGGATGCCGGCGCGCCCGTGCCACCGCCCGTCGCGATGACGCCGGGTGATGGACCTTCGGACCATGCGGATACGACGCGCGCCGGCACACCGCCGGCGAGCGCCGCGCCGGCCGCTGCCTCACCAGATGCCGCGGCGCCCGCGGTGCCATCTGGCACACCGGGTCAACCTGGGCTGGCCGAACCCATGGTGGCCCCGTCGGTACCCACGCCGCCGGCCAGCTCGGAAGTACCAGCGGCCGGGGCGCCGGCCGCCGGCACCGGTCCTGCCGCGGCGCCGGCCGCGGATGAACCGAAGGATGTGGGGCGATGCATGTCGGATCAGTACGTCGTCGTCCGTCATGATGTGGCGACCGGCGGTTGGCTGCGGCTGCCCGCCTTGACGCCGTTGGCAGCCGGGGACGAGCTGCTGGCACTGCCAACTTATCGACCGCAGCTGTCGCTGACTGCCGGTATCCAGCTGGTAATGGTGGGCCCCGCGCGGCTGACGGTCGGCAAGCCGGGCGCGGACGGCGTGCCGGCGATTGCCATCCAATATGGACGCGTGATTGTCGTGACCGCCGGCGGGGGTGGCACGCAACTCGATGTCGAGTTCGGCAAGCGCCGCGGGCGTGTCGCGTTCCGTACGCCGGACTCCATGCTCGCCGCGGAAGCGCGTCAGTACCTGCCTCCGGGCGAGGACCCCGGGACATTCACCGCGTACGGCATGTTGCAGCTGTATGGACTGGATGGCGGCTTGCAATGGACGGAGTCGGATGCGCCGGAGCCGATCGCTGTCGACGCGGGTCAAACAGCCGTGTTGATTGATCGCGAACGGCCGGTGGTTCAGTCGGCTGCCGAGCGGCCAAAATGGGTTGATGCGGGGACGCTACCACCGATTGAGCGCGAGGCATCGAGTCAGCTGGAGCCGATTCTGGTCCCGAAGCGGCCGGTATCGGTTTCTCTGCAGGAGCAGGTCAGCAATCGGCTGGTGGAAGTCCGCGCGCTGGCAATTCGCTGCCTGGGGCTGCTGGATCAGTATCAGCCATTCGTGGACGCCTTGAATGACGAGGATCTACGTTCTTATTGGGGCAGTCTCTGCGATTCGCTCCGCTTTGGGT
>CAZSOG010000921.1:0-2555 GCA_964607555.1 uncultured Pirellulaceae bacterium
GTAGGGTGCGTGTTTTTTCTTTTTTTAATGGCGGGCGCGACACGAAACAAGTGCGTCCTACCTTGTGGGTTGCGGACCTCCCGCATTGAGAGTAAGAGTAAGATTAAGAGTAAGATTGAACTAACCTGCCGTTCATGGCCAAAGGCCATTAACGGCGACCAGTTTTCAAACTCTGGAATCAGTCTCTCAGCTACGGCGGATCAACCACGCCCGCCAGACCAGTGCGTGAATCAGTCTCCCAGCTACAGCGGACCGTTGGGCACGGACTCGTGCAGACTCTCACATAATTATTCTCGCGCCAGGATGTTCTTGCCCTTCTTTGCGCGCCCGCATGCGCTAAGTGACACACATGAGTCATTCTCGATCGGCGAGCCATTGGGCGAGCGCGCGTTGCCTCGGTTGCGGCAACGACGCAATCAGGCAGTGCTCCGGACTATCGTAGCGCAACGTGCCCGTCCCGCCGTCCGAACTGAAGTAGCCGCTACCGACGTACTCTTTCGCGTCGTCGATCAGTTTTGCGATCTCCGCATCTTGTTTCGGCGCATGCTTCAACCGATACATGTCAACTTCGAGCCGCGCGTCGATATCCTCCTGCGTACTGATCTCGATCGTCCGCGGATCGACGACGCGAAAGGCAAGCTTGGCCGGCCCAAGCCACGTATTCAGCAGCACGCGCAGCGGCTTCCCATCACCCATGAGCGTCGATTCCGTTCGCGGGGTCATGCCGGTGGTTCCAACACGGCGCCAATTGACCAAGATGTTCAGATCGGTTTCTGCTTCGAGACGTTGCAAGATCCCGGCGACGGGCGTCGCCTGTGTGATATGCAAAGACACGGGTTGCTCCAGAGCCTTTGCCGCTTGCACGAACACGGGACGCAGGTCGATCAATGGTCCGGGCAGGTCCCCACGTGGCAACAAGCCGCGTGCCACGCGCAGTCGATCCAGGAACCGCGTGACCTGGAACTGAACGACACTCGTCTGCGTCACGACCAGCGATTGTTCCGTCGCGCTGATTTCACCTGGTCCGCCCACTGTCTTCCAGCTTTGCGGTGCGATCAACGAGCTGATCATGTCGGCAAGTGCCTGGATCCGCGTGGCATCCGCAGCCAGGTCGCCGACGGCATACGTCTCGGCTTCCTGTTCATGACTGAGCGCCGCGGGTGTGGAGATCACCAGTTGCTTGTCATCGATCACCAGCGTCAACGCGACCGGTTTCAATGCCGTTTCGATCATCTGCCTTACGGTCACGGTTCGAACATGAATCGCCAACTCAGTATCCGCCGTCAGGCCTTCTGCCAGGATTGCGTCCAATTGCAACGTCACGGGAAGCGCGGTGAGATCACGGATAAATTTGACGAACTCGGCCAACGTGATTTGATCGAAGTCCTCGCTGAGGATCACCATATTGAGTCGCGCATCGACGCTACCGGTGGGCGGCGGGGCCTCGTCGGGGCTCGTGCCCGATGCAGGTGGTTCGGTACGATCGGGCCCCGCCGGTTCGTGCGCGGGTTTCACATTCGGTTGTGCCGAACCGGTCGCCGGCGGCATATCGCGTGGGACCAGGCCAGGTGGCGACTCCGCATCCGAACCAGCGTGCTGAGTACCGGGTGGGGCGGTCATTGGACTCGTATCTGGTACCGCTTCCTTCTGGTCGGCGGAGGCCCCTGGCGCGCTGGTGCCGCCCGCGGCGGGCGGCGTGGTTTGCGTCGCATCGTCCGGCGTCTTCGGACCGTCGCCAGGTGTTGCGTGAGTTTGATCATCAACGCGTTTAGCCGGCACATCATGGTCCGATGGAACGTCGGACGGCGTTTTTCTTGTGGTAACGCTGGTCGCTTTCCGACGCGTGCAGCCACGGCCCGAAAGCAGCGTCAACACGAGCACGGCCAGCGCGATTCCGGTGAGCCCCGCCGTTGCCAACACCAGCCATTGCTGTAATTTGGCATTGGCCACACCAGGTTCGGGCGTCGTGCCCGACGCCGGCATCTGATCATCGGCCTGAGGCCGATCCGCGGCTGCGGCTTCCGGCGCGCCCATGGTCTCGTCCACTTCGGGAAAATCCTCCCGAAAACGAGGCTTTCGCGTTTTCTTCGACGGCCGTGTTTGCGCCGCAACAGGACTGATTTCCGGTGTGGAGCCCGACCCCGTGCTGCTCGACGATCCGTCCGGCGGCGGTGTGATCAGTACCATGCTACCGCATTTTGGACAGGCAAGAATCTGCCCGACGGCCGCTGCCTTTCGAACCCGGAGTTTCGCTTGGCATGTGGTGCAGACGATCGTGTATGGTTCCACTAGTTACTTCCTGTTGCAGTCGAGCTTCACATGCAGGTTCATGGCGTGCCAAAAACGGCCGGCAGTTCGTAGGCCTTGGTTTGGGCCGCGGCACGCGTCGTAATCAGTATACTCGATCGACTCGAATCCTCGGGATCCGGGCCGATCAGCCAAACTAGTTTCTGCTCGGTATCCGATGGTTTCCGCACGGTCGTCACTGGATTCGCGCGCATGACCAGTGCCGTCAGGATATCCGCAATGGTCGTTCCTCGGATCTTAAAATTGCT
>CAZSOG010000922.1:0-2554 GCA_964607555.1 uncultured Pirellulaceae bacterium
GGGGTGGGGGTGACGGGGCCACCGACCGGCGCGAAAATCGTCATGTGATACGATGGCGTACCACGCGCCTCGACCTCCTTGATCTGAACATCGGTCAGTCCGAGGTTGCGTAGTTTCTCGCGTGCCGACTGCGCCAAATCAATGTCAGCCAGAACCCGCGCCGTGCCCGGCTGCCGGGCGTATTTCAAGGCCTGCAGCAGCTCTTCCTGGGCGGAGTACAGTTCCTCACTGTAGATGTACACCATGTGGTCGCCCTGCCGAACCTGCACGCCCGTAAAGTTGACGAACAGCCGGTCGAGCCGCCCGTTGACCCAGGCCGTGATGTAGCCGAGTCGGGTTTCGTCGTAGTCGACTTTGCCCACCAACTCGAGCTCGTGGGCTACATATCTTCTTTCGACCGGCGAGGTCTCGATGTTCAGCAGCGCGCGCGCCGCGGGGCTGATTGTCAGCGTGCGCAGGCCGCCGGAACTGGCCGTTACCGGCACCAGCTTCATGCCGCACAGCGGGCACTGGCCCGGTCCGTCGCGGCGAATCTGCGGGTGCATCGAGCAGGTCCAGACCTTCGGACCGGCCGCGGCCTTCTTGGCCGGCTTTGACTGCACCGCGGACGGCTGGGAGACCGCTGTGCCGCTCCTGCGCGCCGCGATCCAATAGCCGAACCCGAACAGCACGACCGCCTGGATGATGAGCAGCTTGCCCCAATGCCGGAGCAGAAAACCTCCCCGCGACGATAAACTTGTACGCTTCATTGATTTGTCCTTGCCGGGTCCAGTGTCTAGACAGGAATCACGATTATTGCTGAGTGAGGAATGAGAGTTTAGCAACGATGTTACGTGGTGTCGATCATGTGGCGTCCGAAAAGTGCTTGACCAACCGCACCACCTCCGTAATATCCTGAACTCCAACCGCCGTGAAACGGCGCCGACCCTTTTTCCAACTGACCGCTAACTGGTGATCCATCTGCACGATGCCAGTCGCCGCGCCGTGACACGTGGCCATCGTCATCGGTCGCTTGCCAAACCAGTTTGTCTTCTCGTCGATATGTTCGAACACCGCCACGAGCCCTCCGGAATCCCGGCGGTAGATCGTCTCGCTACACCGGCAGCAGGGCATGTCCAGCACGTAGATCTTGTCCACCGAATAGCCGGGCGGAAGCCGGCGCGTCGGTGTGGGCTGATAGCCAACCAGCTGGGTTGCCTCGGCGACGCTGACCTGCCGTCCCCGATAGTCGCGGCAAAGGCATTCCTGCGCCGTCTCTGGCTCCTGTTCAAACTGATCGAGAAACCGGCCAAAATTCGCAACCAGGTGTACGTCATGGTCATGTGCCCGTGGGACGATATACTGTTGAAATACGGTCGCCACGCCAACAATCCCGATCAATATGCTGACCGCAACAACCGCGGCGCAGAACACACCCCACGTGCGCCGGGGTTGACGCCGTGCTTGGAGCCACGCCGGACGCGCCAACGCGGCGTGGATCATGCGCCACTGGTTGGCCGGCGGGTCGATATTGGGCAGGGCGGCTGCCAACGCTCCAAGTTGCTCGAAACCGCGCAGCTCCGCCGCGCATTGACGGCAGGCCCGGACGTGTTCGCGAACCTCGTCGCGCGGCACGGACGCGAGTTCGTGATCATGATACGCGGACAGCCATTGCTGGACTTCCCGACACCTCATGATACAATTCCTCGATACGAGCGATAGATAACATGCCAATGGACCCCTGCTATCTATCTTGGATGCATGCATGCCGTTGGTTCTTCACGGGTTTTCGGCGAATCACCAGAAAACACGTCTCCGGCCGGATCGGTTTCAAAATGCACGTGAATCGACTTGGTACTCGTGAGCGGTTATACCTTCTATTTCATACAATCCATGGAGTTTGCGAAAATGGAGAATCGATTGACGTTTCGAACGGCCCCGACGATCCTGCATGTTGCCGCCTTGCTACTCGCCGCCGGATTGTCTGGTTGCAGTGGTTCCGCCGTCCCGCCCTCCGCGGACTCCGGCGGTCACACAACCGCCGGCGATAACGCCGGCATGGAGCACGCGGGAATGGATGGCGACACAATGTCGGACATGGACAAGATGCACGCGACGCTGGCGAAATTGCCGGAAGCTGACCGTAAATCGGCGGAGAAACAGCATTTTTGCCCGGTCAGTGGCGAGATGCTGGGCGTCATGGGCCTGCCGATCAAAGTGACCATCAAGGGCCGCGATGTGTGGCTTTGTTGCGAAGGCTGCAAGGAAAAGCTGCTGGAGGACCCCGACACGTATCTCGCCAAGTTGAAGAAATAATGGAGCTATGGGACTCGGCGGGGACCCTAAACACGGCAGCGAATCGCCATGCACGGGGAAGCGGACCACGAAGTACACGAATAAAAGAAGACCGCTGGAAGCGAACGACGCACTCGCCGTCAGGCGTGGGACGCGTGTCGTGCAGAATCATGCGCTCCACCGGGATAAACCCGCCATAGGCGGACGGGAAGCGCAAAGGGACCGAGCGCTGTGCGCGGGTCTCCTGACCCCGCACGGGGAGCGACCGAAGGTCTCCAAT
>CAZSOG010000923.1:0-2513 GCA_964607555.1 uncultured Pirellulaceae bacterium
CATGTCGTTGAATAATCGCCGCCTCCTGCGGCAACAGGTGATCGTGGCGCGCAACGTGCTCGTGTCGGAGCTGACCACGACGTACGAACGGTTGCATGCGTCGGTGGCGCTGGATGTTCTGCACGGGGCCGTGGATCGGCTCGTGTTTGAAGTGCCGCGGGGATTTCAGGTCACGTCGGTGGCGAGCCCGCTCATGGCGCAGTGGGCCGTCCGGCAGGACGGCGGAAGTCAACTGTTGGAGATCACGTTGCGCCAGCCGGCGCGCGATACGGTGACGGTCAATGTCGCGGCCACGCGCGCTCCGGTCAAGATCGGCAGATGGACGATGCCGCGGCTCGTGGCGCGCGGTGTATCGGGACAGGTGGCGGTCGTCGGCTTGCTGGTCGAGTCGCAACTGCAGCCGTTGAGTTTTCAGTCGCGGGACCTGATCCAGATCGACACGCGCGTCTTGCGCAATGCGCTGCCGGCATCGGTTTTCGAGGCGGAGCCGGGCGCGCCGCGGATTCGCCCGCTGGCGGCCTACTATGCGCCGGCTAGCGATTTCGCGCTCGACGCGACGCTGCAAGAACCGAAAGATCAACTGCGCGTTGCAACGCATTTGATGTTGGCACTCGAAGAAGATCACCAGACGTTGCGCGGCGGTTTCACGCTGTTGCCGCAAGGAAGAAAACGGCGCACGTTCGCATTCACCATGCCCGACCAATGGCTGTTGCAACGCCTGCATGGCGCGGACAATAAGTCGATTCCGTATGAACGGTACCAATCCAAGAACGCCGCACGTTATGTGGTTACGCTGCCGTCCGCGATCGAGCCCGGCAAGAGTCTCACGGTCTACTTCGAAGCAACGCGACGCACGGCCGAGTGGCTGGGAGAATGGACCGCGACCGATGTCGAGTTTCCGACAGTGCGGGTCGAACAGGCCACTCTGTCGGACAGTGCCGTCGCCGTCCAAGCACGGGGCGATCTTGCCGTGCGTCCCGCGACGCTGGAAGGTCTGGTCCCGTTGGACTCGAGTCAACGGAGTCGGTTCGGTTTGGCCGCGACCGGCGAGGATCTGGCCTACCAAGTGCGCGGCGAGTCGTACCAGGCCACTTTCCGTGTGGAACGTATCGCGCCGCGGATCGCGAGTCGCAACTATGCTTTCTTCCAAGTTAAGGAAGGCGTGTTGATCGCGCACCAGGAACTGTTTTTTGATATCGCGCGGGCGCGCGCGAAAAACGTTCGCGTGACGCTGCCCGTTTCCACGCCGCAAGCCATTTCCATTCAAGGGCTGGATGGTGTTGCCCTGAAAGAATTCTCCGCGACCGTTGAAAATAATCAACGAGTATGGAACGTCCGGCTCGCCAAGCCGCATCAAGGGACCGTCCATTTGGCGATCGATTTCGAGCAACGCGTGGAGGATCGTGAAGCGAAAGACCTTAACCTGCCGTTGGCGCGCGCCTTGGATGTGCGTTACCAAACCCAGATGACGGCGGTCGAGGGCGATCCGTCGCTCGATATCCAAGTGAAAACGCCCATGCGCCCGGTCGATGTGGGCGAACTGGCCGAGGCGAATTATGTGCCCGGACGACGCCTGCTCGGCGCGTACGCTTCGACGACCGATGTCGATCGAATTCGCGTGGATGTCGCCCAACGCGACTTGCGGCCCCTGCCGGCCGCGATTGTCCAACGGGCCGAACTGGTCACACTCGTCTCGCGACAAGGGCTCACGCAGTCCGTCGCCCGCTATCAATTGCGTACGAAAGTTCCGTTGTTGGCCGTTCGTCTGCCGAAGAATGCCGAGCTCTGGTCGGCCGTGCTCGACCAGAAGCCGATCCGGCCGCAACGCCGTGGCGACCAGATACTATTGAGCTTGCAGGCGAAGGCAGCGGGCATGGTCCGTGACTTGCGGATCGTCTATCAGACACCAATCGACGGGATCCACTGGATTGGCACGCTGGCGACCGAGGCACCTCGGTTATGGTTGGTCCAGGACATCGAGGACAAGGGAACGCCGGTCCCACAAGTGGATTTGGTGTGGCGCGTCCACTTGCCCAAAGGGTATCGCGTTTCGCGCGCCGATGGCACCGTGTTCTCCAGTCAGGTGATGCGTCCCAAGCTGCCGTTTGCCAAGATGGCAAAGACAACCGTCGCGTTTGGCGGTGGTGTACAACCGGTGTTCCGGATGTTTGCACACACGAATTGGCGGAGCAAGGACTGGCTGCCTGAGAGCAGATTGAGGGCGCAAACCTACACCCTACGGCAGCGGGGCATGGCGATGCACAATTATTACGCCGCGGACGACGTTCAATATTATGTACCGCGATCCGGCAACGAGAACGCGCCGGCCGATGCGTCCGTTGCGGACCCGTTTGGCGCAGCCGCCGAGGCCGCGAAAAAGGAATCAAAACAGTTCAGTGACGAGTCCGGTGGCGAGTCCGATCGGCCCGCCGCGGGCGCCGCCATGGATGGAAAGCCGCTCGGTAAGCCAACGAGTGACTTTGCGCGAATGGGCGGTATGATGGGTAGTGGCG
>CAZSOG010000924.1:0-2506 GCA_964607555.1 uncultured Pirellulaceae bacterium
AAATTAGAAATAAAAAATTAGAAATTAGAAATTAGGAAATTCGCGATCAGGTAGGGAAGCGTTGGCGTAGGCTGATGACGGTTGGAGACGATACGGCGCGGCCCGGTTGGACCCGAAGCGCACCCGCCAATTTCGATCCGTTACGTCATCAGCCTGCTGGTGCGTTCGCAGCACGGACCGACGCGGCTGTCCTTCTGCCGACCGGTCGACTGAAACACCGAAAACAAGGCCCCCCAGCAAGGTCTCCAGCCCCTCAATGCCCTTCCGAGGCACACTGCTGCTGATAGGTTGCGTAGTCCATGAGCTTTGCAAGACCGCTGTCATCGGTGACGCGCAGTTTGGCAATCCAGCCCTGGTCGTACGGATCATCACCAAGAGACTCAACCGCATCGGCCAGCGTGGAATTCACTTCGATCACTTCGCCGTCGACGGGACTATAGATTGGCGAAACCGCCTTGACCGATTCCACTTCGCCAACCTCATCGCCCGCATGGACGGTTGTGCCAACTTCGGGCAATTCCATGTAGATCAGGTCGGTCAATTGCTCAACAGCAAACGCCGAAATCCCCATCGTGGCAATTTTCTTGCCATCTTCCTCGGCCACATAAACCCACTCATGAGTTTCCGCGAACAATAGGTCTTCAGGCTTCACAGTTTGTTCCTCGTTAAGATAGACGCGAATAGAAAGGCAATTCAACGACACGAGCGGCATATTGGCGGCCGCGAATATCCACGCGAACCGGGGTGCCCGCGGTACTGAACTTGAACGGCACGTAGGCCATGGCGATGGACTGTTGCAAGGTCGGTGAAAACGTCCCGCTGGTCACTTCCCCAATCACCTGATCATCGGCCAGGACCGGCGCATGCTCCCGGGCCACGCGCCGTCCGTCGACCCGCAAACCAACACGACGTGGCCAGGAAGGATCGGCTTTCGCCATGACCAAGGCGTCGCGACCGATAAACTCGTGGTCTTTCAGTTGCACGGCGAAGTCCAGCCCGGCCTGATAGGGATGAATCGACTCGTTCAGCTCGTGCCCGTACAACGGCATGGCCGCTTCCAAGCGCAGCGTGTCCCGGGCTCCCAGCCCGACCGGCACGGCGCCCACCGAGCGTCCGTCGGTCAGAATTCGCGCCCACAATTCGGCTGCGATTTCGGCCGGTACAATCAACTCGCACCCATCCTCGCCCGTGTAGCCGGTCCGGCTGACAATCACCTCGTGACCGTTCCATTGAACGATTTGCCCCGAATAGTAGCGGAACGCGGACAAATCGACGCCCAGCAGCGGGGATGCCAGACCGATCGCCGCCGGCCCCTGTACCGCGATCATCGCGGTCTGCAGCGTCACGTCCGTGCACTGCACGCCCGCATCCGCGTCAAGCTGCTTGCCAATCCACCGCACGATCTTCGCGCGGTTTCCGGCATTCACAACCATCATCCAGCGCGACGCGCCGTCCGCGTCGGCCAAATGGTAAACCAGAACATCGTCCAGAATACCACCCTGCGGGTTGGTAATCAGCGCATAGCGAATCAGGCCCTGACGCAATTTGAGCACGCGGCGCGTCACCAGCCAATTTAGAAAATCGGGAGCCTTCGTCCCGTCGAAACGGAGCCGCCCCATATGGGAGATGTCAAACAAGCCAACCGCCGTACGCGTCGCCTGATGCTCGGCCGCGATCGAACTGTACTGCACCGGCATCGACCAACCGGCAAAGTCCACCAAACGGCCGTCGTGGGCCGCGTGCCAGTCGAAAAGCGGTGTCTGAAGCGGTTCGTTTGTCATGAGAGTCTACCGCCATCCGTGAACAGCGCACGACACGCCCGACACCCCGCTCCCGCCACGGGCAACGAAGTTGAATGCCGAGTTCCAGATGCCAACGAACAACCTGTTCAACATCCGCATTGTAGCCAATTGGCGGCGGCTTTCCAGTGCACCACAAAAGCGTCGGCCAAACGTGATTCGTGTCGCCAGATGGCCCCGATTCGAAGCGGGCCACGACCGGCAATCCAATGGCGAGACATACGCTGTGGATACGTCCTCCTCGGTTCTCCTGACTTCGCTTATCGGTAACCGTTCACGGGATTTTGGACTGCCACTGTGTTCGACCCGTGTTGTTCCGTATATCTTGCATCCACGAGTCACTTTCGTGTATCGAAAGGCCGCCACGGCAAATGGCTGGACCGGGAAGGTGCGACGTTGACACGCCGACTTCTCGTGCGCGGAAACCTACTAGAACCATCGCCGGGCCGAGCGGCATCTTTGTGCCTATTCGCAGCGGCTAAGGCGTTGCTTTGTTGCGTCGAAGCAATGGGTATTTCATGCTGCGCGCTGGTAATGCATGGCGCGACCGGCACCCCACCGAACAACACAAGCCGCTTTGGCCGTATTCCTGTCCACAGTTGATCCCAGTTCTTAATCTTACTCTTACTCTTACTCTTAATCTTAATCTCACTCTTAATCCTCTTCCGGCCTTTGCTGATGAGGCACGCAGCGCAAATGAGGTAATC